>JALYQW010000094.1 GCA_030855635.1 Bacteroidota bacterium
ATCACAATTTTTTGCATCCGGCCAACGGTAGTGCCTGCCAAATAAACTCCTGCCGCTAATGACTGCGTGGAAATCCTGATTAATCCATTCGTTGGAGAAAGTTGTTGTTGCAAATCAATTTCAAGTACTACCTTACCATTCATTTCTGTTAAGAAAAATTTTTCAGAGGTATCATCACCGGCAAGGGTAATAAAAAATTCCTCATTTGCGGGATTTGGGAAAATATTGAAAGGAGCATCCAAGTCAAACAATTTAACTTGTGAAACCGTAGAATAGGAATATCTGCCGTCGAAATCAGTTTGTTTTAACCGGTAGTAAGAGATTCCTGAAAATGGATTTTCATCATTAATTTCATAATTTAAAATATTGTTGGAATTCCCTGCTCCAGCCACTGTGCTGAAGGGGAAAAAATCTTTACCGTTGTTTGATTTCTCCACAGTGAAAAAATTATTATTTATTTCAGATGCGGTGACCCAATGCACGTCCACAGTTTTATGTTTATTCAACCTGGCGTTGAAAGATAATAATTCAACCGGCAAAGGGGAAATGTCGTTGGTAAGAGTCCAGGTTGAGAAACTGGTTACTGAAGGAACAGTTACAAAATAAGTTCCGGCTGATTGACCCGGTAAATAAGGTTGCCAGGTATCTGTTGTGGAACGATACCGTTGCGCTTTCAGACCTGAAGGACTGTTGTAGGGGGCAATGGGAAGTTCTGAAGCAGCATAATTAAAAGTCAGATTCGCAGTGGCACTTCCGGAAACATCAATCTGCCAGAACCGGTCGACGGTTGCATCGCGATTATCAGGAGATAAGCCAATGGCGCTGGTTAAATTTTGTACCAACACCGGAGTAACCGGCCAGGGTAGATTGTCGGCGGGAGTGGCATAGGTTGCAACTGTAATTTCACCCGCGTTCCCCGACAGCGGTTCAATTACAAATGGAATATACACTCCTGAAGTGTTGATAAAAGGAAATGTATAAACATCAATTGTATTACCGATTTTCCAGGTTACCCGACTCTGATTATCGGTACGTTCGCTTATAATACCTCCGTTAGTCCGCTGTAATGCATTCGCATCCAAATTATAAATCACCAAATCTCTTGCATTCAGATCTATATTGCCATTAAGGAGACTGAGCATCGGGGACGCACCACCGGAATTAAACTGGTCAATCCAAATATTATCATCAATAACAACTCCGCTGGCGGTATTATTTACCTGCAGTTTATAAAAAGCTTCTTTTGTATCGTTTATAACGGTTATGGTCTGTGTGCTGTTTCCATTTAGGTTTACAGTACTTCCTTCCTCTGAAACAACGCTTTCATCTCGTTTATTCAACCAGTTGCCTGCAACATTCAGTGTTCCACCTTCAGTACTGTTCAATGACAAATCAAGTTCTCCATTTAATTCAATAGTAAGATCACCATTCACGGTAAGTGTACTTGTAAAATATTCAGCTGCAAGCCTGGCCTTGTCAATGATAAGATTGTTGCACACTCCGGTACTTAACGGCAATATTTCACAACTATTTAAAGCAGTATTTGGAATTATTACGTTGGTTGTTGCAGTAGGTATTGTTCGGTTTTCCCAGTTACAGAAATTATTCCAATCGGTATTTACGAAACCATGCCAGCGACCCGCCAAACCCGGGAAACCATAAACAGTGGATGAAGTGGTGATTTGAACATCATCAATATAATAAACTTCATCACTCCTGTTGGAATTTGTACGGACCTTAAAATCGAAAGTGGTTGTGCCGGGAGGAACATTGTATACAAAGGGATTGGTTGCAGTTATGCTGCTTCCTGCAGGATTCGTTGTATAATTCCAAGCATAATCACCAAAGCCACCGACGGTACCAACAACAGTCCAGGATCCTCCGTTGATCCGGACTTCAAAATAAAGATTCTCTCCGCTGTCAAATCCACTTCCCGAACAATACGTATGCGACCTGTGATAAACACTCAGTTGCACATCAGTTAAACACGCTACATTGACCGGGTTGAACTGAATAGTTTTACCATGTCCGGCACAACCTGATGCCCCACCTCCGGTAATACAATTGATTCCGCTCGAACAGCCCACGGTATTTCCGCCACCTGCTCTTATGGAATAGTTCCCTGTTCGGGGAAATGTAGTAACAGGTCCCGGTGGTAAGGACCCGCCCGCGTTATAAACTGTTGCATATCCCCAATTATCCGAAAATGTACCTTCCGCCCCCTGGAAAGCGACCACCGTTTGGGAGAACAAACTTTCAACAAGAAGTATCAAACAGATTCCGGTAAGGATAAGAATTTTCAGGGGGGTCATGAAATGCAGCAAATTTCTCTGCAAAGGTACAAAACGTGCCAGCGACCCTATATTTTTAAATCATTAAGTTTTTAACCACAATGCAAAGTATATTACTGTTAAGCAAGGTTATATTAAACATTGAATTGAAAATCACATAGCTGGTCAATTCCTGCAATGCACAACCAATCCAGTTATTTCTTTTAGCAGTCGATAGCTACCGCCAACGACTGTGAAGGGTGGAATAACAAAGAAAAAGAACTATAAGTTACCGTTTCATGTAGCGTGCGGCGGGACTGACAAATGCCAGCGCTTCCCGAAAAGGGCAAAAAAAAACCGGGCGATTAATACGCCCGGTTCCTGTTAAAGTTAAATTTTATTATTTGTTAGCGACTATATCTAACTTCAGTTTAAAATCATCCATAATTGCTTTATCCCCAATATCAGCAAAAAATGATTTGGAACCATAGCGGATATCATACTTGGAGCGATCAATTGTAATATCAGCTTTAGCCATCATTTTATTTCCTTCAAATTTGATCATCGCTGGAAAAGAAACATCGTTGGTAATACCTTTGATGGTTAATTTACCGGTAACATTAAAGTTAGCCTCGCCATCAGCTACACCGGTTTTTGGAGTTACTGTAGCAATTTCGAAGGTGCTTGTTGGAAATTTTTCAACAGAGAAAAAATCTTCGGACCTTAAATGGTTTTCCAGCTTGGTTTTGTTTTCACCTGTTAAATCAACTACTGTAATAGTTTTCATGTCCATCACGAATTTTCCACCAAGTCGTCCGTGGTCATTAGAAATGTCGCCACTTGTTAATTGAACCGTACCATTATGTTTTCCGGTAACTTTTTCGGCAAACCACTCAACTTTGCTGGCAGCGGTATCTACTTTGTAAGTGTCGACATGTAACAATAGTCCCGAAGGCACTGCAATTGCTGCAGCGACTGGAATTAATAATAATAGTAACAGTTGCTTTTTCATAAGTTTAGTCAATTAAAAGGTTTTTAAATGGTTTAAGTTTCAGAATATTAAAACCCACAACCCGGTAAAAAGTTTATAGGACTGTCATTTTTATTGCCGTCCCCAAAACCGTATATAATATTAACAGATATAGAATTTCCAAGGTAATCTAAAATGCCATGGTTTTGGCACGGTAATTTGTGGATATTTTTTTAGTCAATGAATCAGAAATAATATGTATATTAGTATGAATTTAAGATCGAAGACTTCTCTAATCAACAACTTAGCTTATAAATTTCACTTAAATATTTTAATAGTATGAAATGGCAAAACAGGCAGGGTAGCGGTAATATGGAAGACCGACGCGGGATGGGTCGTGTGGGTAAAGGATTCGGGATAGGAACCGTTGTGGTTATTATAATAGCGTTATTAACCGGAACAGATCCTACACAGTTGATGAATCAAATAAATGTAAATCAGCCGGTTGAACAAACCACCGGTGCTTCTGGAGCAACTGATGAAGCCAGTCAGTTTGTATCAGTGGTACTTCGGGAAACCGAAGTGGTGTGGGAAGAAGTATTCAGAGAGCAATTGAATGCCGATTACCAGCAACCCAAATTGGTGTTGTTTACCGGTGAAGTTGAATCTGCGTGCGGATATGCCTCCTCAGCCAGTGGGCCGTTTTATTGTCCGGCAGATGCCAAAGCCTATATCGATTTGAGTTTTTATACCGAGTTAAAAAACCGGTTCAATGCGCCCGGCGATTTTGCCATGGCGTATGTGATCGCTCATGAGATTGGTCATCATGTTCAAAATCAACTTGGCATTTCTGATAAAGTACAGCAGTTAAACGGTCGCGTAAGTAAAGAAGAATACAACAAAGCTTCAGTGAATCTGGAACTACAGGCTGATTTTTTTGCCGGACTATGGGCTCACCATGCCCAGTCAATGAACAACATTCTGGAAGAAGGAGATATTGAAGAAGCACTCAATGCAGCGAATGCTATTGGTGATGACCGACTACAAATGGAGTCGCAGGGTTATGTGGTTCCTGAATCATTTACTCACGGCACCAGTGAGCAAAGAATGTATTGGTTTAAAAAGGGATTTGCTAGTGGTAAAATGCAGGAAGGGGATACTTTTTCAGCAGCAGATTTCTAAAAATCTTTTCCGGTAATCTGGTATTTCTTCGAAAGTGCTGCGGGAGCAACATTACAATATGCACAATTCAATGCATCGCGGAAAACAGGTTTTCTCACACGTTTTAAATTAACGAGTGTCCATCCGTATTTTCCCCAGGCATTGGGTACTGGATAAATAATTTCTGTATTAGCTGTGCAAAATACATCCTGATCAATCAGTGATAATTTTAAACAAGCCCGTCCCTCCGTTTTATTGAGTGTGGCAAAAATTTTTTTCTTCACCCTGAACGAAATTATTTCAAAATGGGGTGATTCATCAGTACCTTCATACGAAAGTGCGAGACCTGATACTTCAGAGAATGAAACCATGTTGTTTATCCCGTGTTATTTTCCGGGTTCAATCATTAGTTTTTTGATTGCCGGTACAGGACCCGGACAATGTTGCGAATGACAGGCAAGGCACGCTGACACCATGTTGTTGTAGGTTTCAATTCGTATTGCCGGTGTTGAGGTGGCGTAATTTTTAACCGACATCACATACAGATCAGCAAACGATTTATAAAATTCGCTCTTGCTCATGCCTTCGGAAATCCGGGCAGTATGAATTTTGTCAAACGCAGTAGGGTAAGGAGCAGGCGACTTTCCTGATTTCACATCCGCTTTAGCCTTGTTGGAATAGACTTGCATATCACGCATCAAAACAGCAAGTTCACTAGAGCCGTTTGGATTAGCAAAAGTGGTATCAGCAGTAGCAGTAGTAATTACTGCTTCAGGAATTATTACGTGGAAGCAAAGTGTTGCTCCAAGTAATGCAGTTAAAATCAAAATGGTTTTCATAGTTTTAAATCAATTTATAATCGCTTACCAGATTTTAACCCTATCAGCTTCTTTTCTCCACAAGGGATCTCCTTCTTTAATATTAAAGGTAGTGTAAAATTCGGGCATGTTCACCAGTGGACCAATCACGCGGTATTTTGCAGGAGAGTGAACATCGCTTTTCACCTGTGAAGCCAGTGCCTCCGGGCGGTCGTTGATCATCCACGCAAGTGCATACCCAAGGAAGAAACGTTCATCGGGTGTGAGGCCGCCAATGATTTGTTTTTCTTTATGCTGCCTGGTTTTCTTAAAGGCTTCATAACCCATCATGATTCCACCAATATCCGCTATGTTTTCTCCCTGAGTCATATCGCCATTTATGGTCAGGCTGTCAACTACAACATAATTGTTATACTGTTCAACTACCATTGTTGTTTTTGAAAAAAACCGGATGCTGTCTTCTGCAGTCCACCAATTATTCAGGTTGCCTTTCTCATCATATTTGCTTCCCTGATCATCAAAGCCATGTGTAATTTCATGACCAAAGGTTGAACCTCCGATTATAGAATACAAAATCGCATCATCGGCAAGTACACGTTCATATCCCGGAACAATGATATTGGAACCGGGAACAACAATTTCATTATTGGATGGATTATAATAGGCGTTATATGTTTGTGGGGTCATTCCCCATTCGTTACGATCAACAGGTTTGCCATATTTATTCACCATGTAATTCATTTCCCATTCATTGGCATTTATAACGTTGCGCACATACGAAGTGCGATCGGTGTGTAGTGTGCTAAGATCTTTCCATTTATCAGGATAGCCTACTTTCATTACAATTGAATTTAGTTTCGACAACGCTTTTTCTTTTGTAACATCACTCATCCAGTCAAGTTGCTTAATTCTTTCAGCATATACCTCCTTAATGGCTTTTCCAATTTCCGTTAATTTTTCTTTAGTGCCTTTCGGCAGATAATCTTCAACGTAAACCTGTCCGATGAGTTCTCCCAGTGAATTATTGGTTTGATCGGTTACTCGTTTCCATCGCGGCTTTGGCACTTCAATACCGCGCAGGGTAGTGCTGTAAAAATTAAAGTGCTGTTGGTAGGTTGCATCATCAAGATAGCTGGCAAGTCCCCGAACCAGGTGAATTTTGAGATAATTTTTCCAGTCTTCAGTAGAAGTTGATTTTAATAATTTATCCCAGGCGGTGAGTACTTCCGTTTGTCCAACAATAACTGTATCGGGATTACTGATGCCTACCGTGTTCATAAAGATTGTCCAGTCGAATGCAGGAGCCGATTTTTTCAATTCCGCAAACGACATTTTACTGTAATTCTTATTGGGATCGCGGGTGTCCTCAAGTTTTCGGGAAGCCTTTGCAATAGCAGTTTCCAATTCCATGGTAGCGGTTGCAGCTTTCTTTGCTTTAGCTGCATCATATCCCATAACTGTAAACATGCTTTCCAAATAAGGAATAAATTTTTCACGCACTTTAACAGCACGGTCATCCATATCTACATAAAAACTTCTATCGGGCAGACTCAACCCCCCCTGGTAAATAAAGATGGCGTATTTATCACTGAGCTTATCATCCTGGCCAACATAAAATCCAAACATGGGAGCACCCGAAATCATATGTACAGTAGCGGTAGCCTTTGCCAATGAAGCAGCGTCATTGATACCATCTATCATATCCAGCTCCGGTTTTATTGCTGCAATGCCTGATTTGTTCAGTGAAATACTATCCATGCCGGAGTAAAACATATCACCGATTTTCTGCCTCGCACTTCCTTTATCTGAATCAGTGGCGGCGGCATTTTCGCAAATTTGTCTTACCTGCGCATTAATGGTATCTCGTATTAATTGCCATAATCCATTTCCCTGCTCACTGGCAGGAATGGGGTTCTTTTGAAACCATCCATTGTTGGCATACAAAAAGAAGTCGGTACCCGGCTGAATGGCAGTATCAATATTCATTGCCAAAAAATCAGGCGTTTGCTCTGTAACTGATTGTTTATCAGAGGCACACGATACTAATAGGGATACAGCCAGGAACGCCGGAAACAGGTGCTTTTTCATATACTTTTTAATTTGAAATGCAAAAATACTGTTTTTTAAGTGCGTTCCTACTCACTCTATTTTTCGGTTGCAACATTATTTGGTAGCATCATTAATTTTATATAGATTTATGCTGAAATAATTTTTCATCCGGTTTGCAACGTATTTTTTATCGCACAAAACACCTCACTATGAAAACAGTTTTGATATGTTTGTTATTGCTCACAGGTTTTCAATTCGGAAGCAGTCAAACACTAGAAGTAGGTTTGCTGGCCTGTTACCCTTTTACAGGAAATGCCAATGATCAAAGTGGCAACTCACATCATGGTACTGTTTACGGACCGTTACTAACAACCGACCGGTTTAATATACAAGGTTACGCTTATGAATTTGATGGCGTAGATGATTTTATCGATATCGGATTGTTTTCTGGCTTTACCAATTCCAATGATTTTTCAATCAGTGTTTGGATAGAGCCCGACATGGTTAAACTGCAAACAATTTTAATGGTAAATCCCGATAATTTCATCGATCGGTTTAATGCAATGGCTTATTACAGTCATAATGGTGTGTGTTCAACAATATGGGATTATGGAGACTGCACATCAGGTGGCAGGTTATTATTAGCCGGCACATTGTTTTCACCAGCCTGGCAACATTGGGTTTTCACCGTCAGCCAAACAAATGGAATGAAAGTGTACAAAAACGGTGCGTTGGATATTTCCCAGGCCTCTACTTCACTCTTTGTGAACAGGAATCGTAATCTATGGATCGGTGGTGGAACAGATGCAGCAAATGCCCCGTTTTTTTTTGGCGGTAAAATTGATGATATGCGTTTGTATGATCGTGAACTTACTCCCGCTGAAGTTCAAACTTTATACGGACTGGAGTTAATTTGTATTCCAACTAAATTGCCGGATGCATATACTCATAAAAATCTTTTCAATATAACGGCTTCCCGTACCTCGGTTTCAGTGAAGGTAGATCCTGCAGCAAGTGCTTCTCAGTTTAAACTTTTTAGTATTGATGGAAAAACACTTTTTTCAAATAAGATGGTTAAAGGTGGAGATGAATTTGAAATTGATTTGGTTTCAGCCTCGGGAATTATTTTGTATTCGTTCAATACCCTTGCGGGAACCATATCTGGAAAACTACTATTGAATCGTTAACTTTTCAGTTGACTTGTTTGCGGTATCTGAGATTTAATTTTCTACTCACTGATATCGGCTAACGCGATTCATCCGGTTCAAAGTCCAGCACCAGTGAATTCATGCAAAACCGTTTTCCGGTAGGAGGAGGACCATCATCAAAAATATGCCCCAGGTGACTGTCGCAGCGACCGCAAACAACTTCAACACGGCTCATGCCATAAGAATTATCTGTATGGTATTGCACACTGGTGGGGCGAAGTGCTTCATAAAAACTAGGCCATCCGCAAGAGCTACCGAATTTTGAGTCGGACTTGAAAAGTGCGTTACCGCATGCGGCACAATAATACATGCCCAATC
>JALYQW010000095.1 GCA_030855635.1 Bacteroidota bacterium
ACAAAGGGTCTGTGATCATTGTGATTTTGTGGGCATTGGCAAATGATTAATCGGAGCTATAATTCCCACTAAGTCGCAAAGGGCACATTTCGTGTGAATCTTTGTGCCTTTGTGGGCATTAGAAAATGATTAATCGGAGCATTAATTCCCACTAAGTCAAAAAGGGAACAAATTTATCAGGTCCATTGATTTGTCGAGTGATTGCGCATCGGACCGGAATACAAGAATCAGGATGCCTAGCAATGCCACTGCTGTTATTAAGGCTATTTTTTTCATGATATTACTTTTATGAGGTATAGTAATACTTACGAATATTGAGGAAAATCGGATTTCAAAAGGGAATTAATTTTTACTTTTCCAGGTATCCCGAATGTAACCATGACCGGACCCTGTTAAGATCGCGAATGGTTTGCTGATCAGGACCCGATGCTAGAAGTGCGCAATTCTTTGATACTATCAGTCGGAATCATCCTCATAATTAATCTCCAGGACACAACTATCAGCAGACGCAATGATTTCCTCAGGAGCAGGGATTTCATGATAGCACCCAGATAATAATAGAATAATTAAAAATAATTTGAAGAAGAATAAAGGATCTAACGGTATGTATATAGTTTGCTGACCTTTCATCTTTAAGAATATATTGGATTGATTAACTAAAGGAGCCGGTATTTCCGACTTCTTTTATCATTATTCTAAAAGTATATTTTTGAAAAGACCTTGATTCGGTCTTGCCTTTTTCATAAACAATAACAACTTTATACAATCTGGTTGGCAATGCATTTATATCAGGTGATTCGACAGACTTCCCTGCATCGTCTTGCAATAACATGGCACTCAAAATTGCTGACCGATTGACATACTTACGACTACAATTATAATCCGGATTTTTAAAAAAAAGTTTTCTGAAAAATTTACGGTAAATAATTGTTTGTAATCATAAAAAAATCCTGTAGTCCCTATCAAAAAGGAAAAGCACAAAAAATATTGCGATCAGATATTGCCGATTACATACATAGCTTCAAGAGTGGGCGAAATGCTCCCTCCCAGGGGCTCAAGTGTAATGGCAAAGGCCTGGGCGGAAGAAAATTGTTCCATTTTCTGTAAGTCTTGACCGTTAATAGAAACCAAACCTGCATTGACTGGCGCATCATTTACTATTGCCCAAAGCTGGTATTGTTTTCCTTGTGGGATATCCGGCAAATTTTTCACTTTAAGAAACACCTGTTTAGAATCAGTATTCCAGAAAATGGTAGCAAGAGCGCCGGGGTGGCTTTCTGTACCTTTCATAACAACCATTTTTGTATTAGGCTGTTGTATAACCTCTATTTCCTGCTGCATTGCAGTGAGGTTGGTCTTTTCAATTTCTAATTGTGAAGCATAAAACTCTTTTTCGGATTGAATTTCTGCAATCTTGCGTTCGGCCGACTTCCATTTTGAATAGAGGAAAAAATTCATGGAAGCTGCAATGACAAACAAAATTAACGATGCCGCTACCAGCCATCTATTAGCGAAGCCCGGGCTTTTCATCGGAATAACCTTTGAAGATGGAGCAGGATTTTCCCTTTCAAGGGCACTCCATATCTTATTCTTTAAATCCAGAGGAGGCGCTTTGCTTAAAGCCAAAGCATAATTCTCCAGCGACAGCCTGATTGCGGCTACCTCTTCCTGGATCTCAGGATGTTCCGACATGAGTTGCTCCACCTCCAAGTTTTGATCCGGAGAGCAATGACCCATGACATAGGTCTCAAGAATTCCTGATGATATGTGTGCCTTAATGTCCAACCTTTTTTTCTTTTAATAGTTCTCTCATCTGGAGAATGGCCATACAGGCCTGTGTTTTCATTGTGCTAGAGGAATATTCAGAACGCCTGATTTTAAGAGCTGATCTTTCGGTTTCAAAGTTACTAGGTTTGACTTAATGCCCAAACTGTTTTACTTTTAATAGTTCCCTTAACCGGAGAATAGCCATCCGGGCCCGTGTTTTCACTGTGCCCAGAGGAATATTCAACACGCCTGCTGTTTCTTCCTGAGTATATCCCTGAATGTACAAGTAATTAATAATGAGCTGGTGTTCCGGCTTCAAAGTTACAAGGACTTCGCGAATGCCCATGTGATCAATGTGCATTTCTGATCCTGGTTCTTCGGGTATACTTACGAAAAGTTCGGGATTCTGGATTTTATTTCGTTCATGTTTTGAACGAGTGGAATCAATAGCCCCATTTCTGGCGATGTTTAGCATCCAGGTAAAAATGGTTCCTTTTGAGTTATCGTACTTTTCAAGGTTTTTCCAGATTTTCACAAAAGTATCCTGGAGCACATCCTGGGCAGTTTCTTCGGAATTTACGATCCTGGAAATTATTCCAAACAATGCGGGAGAATAGTTATCATAAAGGACATTAAAAGCTTCGCGGTTGCCGGATAGCACGAGACCTACCAATTCCTTTTCAGAGTATTTAAGATTTTCCGGCAAGTTAATCTACAATTAAAAAGATACAATAAACAGACTTTAACATAAAAATAGTGGCTATAGAGTGAAACACGCTTTTTAACAATTTAACGATACGAAAAGTTTTTTGGCACGGAATTTTCTAATAAATAAATCGAGGGACAGTAATTTTTTATTTTATTTTTCTCCCCATCCAAACTTTACATACTTTTCCCGAATGAAAAAAGATGCGCCCGCGGGCGCATCTTTTTTTTATTCCTTTCCTCCGAGCATATTGTAGTGCCGCATCTTATTATAAAGTGTCTTGCGGTCAATATTAAGAAGCTTTGCAGCCTTTGATTTATTAAACTGAACCTTCTTGAGGACATTCATAATTGTTTCGAATTCCGCTTCGAGTGCTGCTTCTTTTAAATTGGTTCCGGAAGCACGCGCATGCTCCATTGCAACAGGTTCGTGAATGTGTTGATGCGCAAGTGTGGAAATAACCGGTGGGGAAATAAAGAACTCAGAACGGGAATTTTGTACCATCTCCGGAGGTAACACTTGGGTAGTTATTTCCTCAGCGTCGGCTGCGGATAGCAAAGCAGCACGTTTTATAATATTTTTTAATTCCCTGATATTTCCGGGCCATGAATACGACATGAACACTTGCTTTACTTCGGGAGAAAAATCCTGGATATTCTTGTTCAGTTCCAGGTTGGCAACGGTTATAAAATATTCAGCAAATTTTAAAATATCATCACCACGGTCACGAAGAGGTGGAACCATTATAGTGAATTCATTAAAACGGTGATAAAGATCTTCCCGGAAACGGCCTTTACGACAAGCTTCCGTCAGATTCTCATTGGACGCAATAATGATTCTCACATCCAGTTCTATTTCTTTATTCCCACCAATTCGTTTCATTCTACGCTCCTGGACTACGCGTAGCAGCGACACTTGAACCTCATAGGGAAGGTTACCGATCTCATCCAGAAATAAAGTCCCGCCGTTGGCCATTTCAAAATGACCTATTTTAGAAGTCAATGCACCGGTAAAAGATCCCTTTTCATGACCAAAAAGTTCACTGCCTGCCAGTTCTTTGGAAATGGCTCCGCAATCCATTGCGACAAAAGGATGATGTCTTCTTGGGCTTTTATTATGAATGCTTTGCGCGACGGCTTCCTTACCAGAACCACTTTCACCATAAGCAATTACGGAATAATTGGTTGGGGCTACAAGTTCGATCTGGCGGTAGAGTTCTTTCGATTGGGCACTTTTACCTATGATAATGTTGGAATTTTCAAACGAAGCTTTTTTTCCTGATAACTTACGGGGAGACATGCTGGTCTCGCCCTTCTCATGATTCTCAAGTGAGTTCTGAATGATGTGCAAAATTTCATCAGGCACCAGCGGCTTGGTAACATAGTCAATGGCACCAGCCCTGATAACGTTTACCGCCATCTTAATATCAGAATACCCTGTAATTATGATAACCGGGAGATCGAGTCCGGCTTCATGAATTTTGGATAGGACTTCCATACCATCGGTATCACCAAATCGGAAATCACAGATCAATAAGTCAAACTTGGATTTTTGCAACAAATCCAAAATTGATAATCCCCGAAAAGTGACGACTGTTTCATATCCATGACGAGTAAGAAACCGACTCAGTAAATTACAGATATCGGTATCATCATCCGCTATCAGAATGCGTTTTGCCATAATAATTTTTTTTAGTTCAGAGTTCCTGGAAATGCTTCATCAGTTTTTCCTTGACCATTCCGGTGGTAAAGGGTTTGCCAATAAAATCTATTGCACCATCTTTACAAGCCTGATTTCTCTCCACATCCCCATCATAGGCGCTGATCATTATTATTTTTAATCCGGGATTTTGTTGTTGTATAAATTTGAGTTTTTCCAGGCCGGAACCATCGGGAAGATTATTGTCTAGGAATAATAACCCAAACTCTTGATTTGATAAACTGCTTATACCATCCTGGAGTGATGTTGAATAATAAGCCTCAATGCCTATTGGCTTGAGTATACTTTTAAGCAACATGCAGATGTCCAGTTCGTCGTCGATTATTAATGCTTTTTTCAAAATAGTATTCATCAAATTTCCCTTCGGTTAGGTATACAATTTTTATACCCTGTCCAATTCTGGGGATTTTTTTTCTCGGAATTCCGCTATTTTGTTTATTTAAAGATACAATAATTTCAATACACCCGGATATTTTAAGTGAAAATATCCGGCTTTCAGCAGTTCCGGGAATTGGGTGCAACAGTTAATTACCTGATTTTCAGGCAATAATGCAATCGGATAGGATGAAATGGCACAGGCAATATAGTGCCGAATATCATAAATAAATTTCGCAACTATTTAAATATTAGGAATTTATTTGATGGCGTACTATTTCTTTATTTCGAAATTGAGTCCGTCATTTTCAAATTTGCTTTCTGATTAATCTAATGTATACAGGACAGCCGATCCGAAAAGCTGTTAAGTTAATAAATAGAGGAGTCGGGAAATTTATTCTACAATATGTGGTAAAATTAACGCAACTGTTTAAACCAACATGCATTTTTTCCAATTACAGGCAAGGAGTAATTTTTCCTGCTTAAGGCTTTCAATTACAAGAGAATAAAATGAAAACTGTTCCTTAATATCAAAATATCAGATTGAGGTACATAATTTGAATGTGATATTAGAATCAAAAGCCGTCAGACATGTACAATTATCAAAACAGAATTATGCCATCAACAGCCTACAGGAATCCAAATATGGCTATTTCTTTACCCGCGGCCATTACAGGTGGAATTATTTTAATAGTTTATTTTCTGTTAACTACTCTGCTTGGGTATCAAACAGTCACAGAACTCAGGTTTCTAAATTTTGTATTTCTGATTCCAATTGTGATTTATTCACAACGTTCTTATGTAAACAATGTTTCTGATAAATCTTATCTTGAATGTTTGCGAGTTTCCTTCCTTTCGGTGATGGGTGCTTATGCCATGCTTGCCGCATTCATGGTGTTTTATCTCTTCGTCATCGACCGTTCATTTATGATATACCTGCAGGAATATGCAGTTCCAGGGGTTAAATTGAATCCTTTTGGTGCAGCCGCCCTTATATTGGGCGAAGGAACTATTGGAGCTGTAATTCTTTCTTTTGTTACATTGCAGTTTTATAAAGACAGAATCAAAAATATGGCCTAGTCATCAACCTTCTTCAACAAATAAGTAGGATCCCAGATTCGGCTTAATGCAATAACCGAAAGTCTAATTTAAATTTTTCTCTAACTGCTTAATGCATCACCCGTTTTCCGGATATTGTTTGCCAACCATCAATATAAATTATTCGTCTACGCATTTTGGTAAAGCGGGAGTTCCACAGTAAACGTAGCTCCCTCTCCGGGGACTCCACTAGCAGTAATGATACCGTCGTGATTGTTCACTATTCGCTTGCAAATCGCAAGTCCAATTCCGGTTCCTTCATAGGCATGCTTCCCGTGAAGGCGTTGAAAAATCACGAATATCCTATCAACATACATAGGATCGAATCCAATTCCATTATCCTCAAACGTTATACGTAGCCGTTGATTATGGCGGGAAGGTGTTACGCCTCCTTTAACAGTAAAAATTTCACTTTTTACACTTATTATAGGAGGCACATCCGGTTTAATAAACTTAATAGCATTCCCCATAAGATTAAAAATGAGTTGGTACATCTGTGAAGGCACTGCTTCAATTTGGGGGATATTATCAAAAGTTACCTTCGCTAGCTTTTTAGAAATTTTCAATTCCAGGTCACTCATTACATCCTGGAAAACCTTATTCATGTCAGTGGGCACAAACTCATCTTTCGCACGAACCAATCTCGAAAAATTTAACAAATCCGAGATCAGTCCCGACATGCGTGTTGAAGCCGAAAGCATTTTTTCCATGTAAATTTTGGTTTCATCAGTTAAAAGATGACCGGCTTTCACTTTCAATCGATCCCCAAATGCCTGAATTTTTCGCAAAGGCTCCTGCAAGTCGTGCGATGCAACAAATGCGAATTGTTCAAGTTCACTGTTGGAACGTTTTAATTCAGCGATGAATTTCTGTAATGCAACTTCATATTCTTTTTCTTTGGAAATATCATCGTAAGTAACAGTGATCCCATCTTCGAGTTTCACAGAAACGATGCGAAACCATTTACCTTTATGTTCATCGGGGTAAAAGCGTTCAGTACGGTAAACTTTGCCTTCAGCTGCAACCTTAATATATTCATCCAGCAAACCTGATTCAAGACTTTCAGGAAACATGTCGCTCATTGTACGTCCGATCATTCCCGTTTCCGGCTTTGAAGCTATGGTGGCACCGATGCGGTTGAACTGTATACAAATAAAATCATTAATTCTTCCATCAGGCTGCCTTACTGCACTAAAAGAAAGAATAGCACTTTGCGATGCCTGCAATACGGCATCCAGTAAATCCTTCACCTTTCGTTTACTGCGAATTTCCATCAGGATATAAAGCAACGACAGCAACATAATCACAACAGCGGTAATACTGAATATCGTGCTTAGAATTTTGGTATCCATGATAGAATCTGACCCTTCAAAACTTCTATAGATTCTCAAGCGCTCTTCCTCCATCTTCATTTTGGCGGCAATAACCTGAATAGAATCCAATAATAAGGAGGATTCATTTAAAATACTTTTGTATCCAAAATTCAGATTATTGGAGCGTTTCAAATGAATAATAAAATCCTGGTTTTGAATTTTACGAATCATCAGGTTTTGAATTGTATCGAGATTGTGGGATTGTCGCGGATTTTCAGCCAGGAGGGTTTTCAATTCCACAAACTTTATCGGCAATCTTTCCTTGGCTGTTTTATGAGGAATCAAGAACTTGTCTTCACCTGTAAGCGCATATCCACGGGTCCCGGCTTCCATATCTTTAATAAGGCCGAGCACCTGTTCGGTTATGTCCAGTACTTCCAGGTTATGTATCAGCAACCGGGTATTCTCATTGAGTTTTTGAAAACTGGCTTTATACATAAATATCAAAATGATAAATATGATAAAACCCACTCCGAAGACCAGAAAAATACGCTTTAATATGGTGTTCTCCATCTCACATTTATTTACGGTGTAATGTTAAACAAATTACATATATAAAAAAGCCAGGATATCGCTATCCTGGCTTTAAAAATATGAAAAAAACCCTGCCCCGGATTATTTGTTACCCTCTTCTTTTGCGGCTGAATTTTCATCGCTTTTAGCTACAGGCCTGTTAGCTGCCTTAATTGCACCATATGCGATTTTTTGTTCAGCAATTGCTAAATTAGTTTCTGTTTTCATTTCTTTTTCCAATTCATTCTTGCGAGTGCCTAAACGCTCCCAAAGAATTTCAGCGTAGTCCCACTGTTCACGGGTCATTGAATCTTTCATGCCGTCAACTGCGGTTACAAAATGTTTGTGAACTTCCAAGATATTGGAATTATTAACATTGCTCATATCCTCAGAAACGCCACCAGGCAAAATGGTTTTCATAACCATTTTAGATCCTTCCAAAGCATCCCGGCGATTTTTTTCAGCCATATAATTCTCCCTGTATACATCCCAGTTCATTTTCGTGCTTTCATACTCTGCTTTTCTTTCATCATTCCAATTGGCCATATCAGCTTCGGCATTTCTTTGAACTTCATTATACTCGTTTTCAATCTCTGACCAATCCCGGTCATAGTATTTATCGGAATTATCATGATGATCGCTTACATACTTTTTGTAATCATCATAAGATTTGTTCGATTTTTCATCACTGCAGGCAGTAAGGGAAATCGAAGCGAGGGCAAATGCAAAAATTTTAAATGCGTTTTTCATAGGTAGTTGGATAAAGTTTAAGATTGTTCTCGTGTATAATTGAAAACTTCATGCCAAATATCGCCCCAAGGCAGAATCGACATAACGTACATACATAAGGTTTTTATTCCTCACAATGGGGAATATTTTGCATTTAATTGTGTGTTAATAAATAATCATGACGCAACATGGAATTAACTGTATTTATTGGTTTTCAGTCATAGAAGTTTATAAATGTTTAATATAAAATGATAATATCCACTTATGAACTTTTTCATTAATGGCACTAATGATGTAATTAATAAGAACAAACCAACATTACTATTTAAAGCTAATCGTTATGGTACACCGCTATAAAAAAAGTGTCAAATACACCGCAGTAAAATCGGGTAGCCTACTCATTTCTTCCCCGGTGAATTCAAAATTTAGTAATTCAAAATTATTGATCCTGATTACGCAGCATAATGAATCCGGAACTACCGGGATCATACTTAACCAGCATTTGCCTGGTGAGAAGGTTACTAAAAAGATTTACGGCAACAGTGACCCTGTGTTATTACAATATGGAGGTCCCGACAGTTATGAAACGGATTCCTACCTTATACTATATCCTTCTTTTAAAAACGGATGGATCGATTCGGTATTCTGGAGTTATGATACGCTTGATATTGTTACCATACTTCATTTCATATCTGAATACAATATCCAAATCAGCGCATACAAAGGTTGTATTTCCTGGAAGCCGGGTGAACTCGAGCAAGCAGTTAATAACAGAGAATGGTGGTTTACCAACGATTACCAGATCCATAATGTGATGCAACCGGGTCCGGTTTCCTGGAAATATTATGCGAAACAACATGGAGGATTTTATTCCGGGTTAATTGATTCCGATCTCACTTTGATTACCAACTAACTTTTCACTTTAATTAAATATACTCTTACTTGTACTTTTCTTTAAGCAATAAGCTGTTTTTTGGTAGCTGTTGCTGTTTTTCCCCAGATGAGGAATTAATTACTGAGTAATCCGACAACAAAAAACACAATTCTAAAACTATTTATGAACGCGCAAGCTTCACATTTAGCTGTGAAATCATCAAAAATCTGAAACAGATACCGGCATCCGTAACCAAAGTAAAACATTTCCCCAAATAACCTGCTAAGCAGTTGGAAAGCTTTTTGCACAGTATAGTTCAACAAACAAATTATTAACGTTTAAAAAATTAAGACTATGTCAGACAATTCAAAAACCCTCACCGCCCTCCTTGTAGGTGCAGCAGCAGGCGCAGTATTAGGATTATTGTTGGCTCCTGATAAAGGTAGCAACATCCGTAACAAACTCATGAAATTTGGACGCGACACCAGCGATGAACTAGGCTCTTATATTGACGAGGGTATCAATTACGCCAAAAACAAATTTGAAGACGGTAAATCCAAAGCAAGTGGATTAGCGGATGATATTCACAACAAAGCAGAAGAAGGCGCACGTAAAGTTGATACAGTTAAAAATAAGTATTCTGTTTAATCTTTTGTGAATACAGAAAAGCAAGTTTATAACAACCATTTTCAAAATGAAACATCATGGGAAACAGCAGTATGGGAATAAATAATTTAGCAGACAATATTAAAGAATATATTGAAACGCGAATAGAGATTATTAAACTTGAAACTGCTGATTCAGGAGCATCTGCTGTTTCCTCCCTGATGTCGTGGGCAATAATTGTAATCGTTGGATTTCTTTTCCTATTTACATTATCAATAGGATCAGCTATCGGTATTGGATACCTTACAGAAAATTTTGCATTGGGATTCTTTATTGTAACAGGAGTCTACCTATTAATTGGTCTGGTACTTTATGTTAACAGGTCAAACTGGTTGCGGAAACCACTCATTAACACAATCATTAAAAATATTTACGACGATGAATAAGTTCAAAACAATTGATGAGCTGAGATCTGTTAAAAGAAGGCTGTACTTTAAAAAGGAAGAGCTTGAATCAGACATGAATACGAATGTTGAAAATATTAAGGAACTATTCACTCCTTCAGGAATTTTTCATAAGCTTACCGGAACCGAGCGAAAAGACAATCACCTAGAAAATGGCGCAACCCATAAGGAAACAACCGGAGCCCCTGGTGTTATAGATGGAATGGCAGCAACATTTATTGACCTGGTAGTAAATAATATTTTCTTTAAACGTTCATCTTACGTTAAGAAATTTGCAATTTCCTACCTGGTACGTTTGGTAGGCCCTACTTTGTTGCACACTGCAACACCAGTCATAAAAAACTTTATTAAGAAGTCAGGAATCATCGATAATTTTTCTAAAAAAGAAGCAGTTAACCATCCTCAATAATTAAATATTTCAAACTCAAGTTATGAAGCCCGGAGATGTTCCTTATATGAAAACACTTTCAGAGTGTTTGAACAGTTTAGTGAAACAAGGGTATTCTGAAAACTTTTGTGTCAAAGATGACAAACTTGTAGGCGATAACGATAATGTTTACAGCCCGGGAGATGTACGAATAACTAACTTTTACCGTTTTGAGGGATCTTCAGACCCTGCAGACAATGCTATTTTATACGCTATTCAAACAGATAACGGAATATGTGGTGTACTTGTAGATGCCTATGGATCTGAAGCTGATTCTTCAGTTTCCGATTTTATCAAAGAGGTTTCTGAAATGAATAAAAAAGAGAACACTTAATATTATTTTAGTTAATTATATACCGGGAACGAAATTGTTGCCGGTTTTTTTGTTACTACTCTTTTCCATTCGCCACTTTAATAATAAGGAGCTATCGATGGTTTTGAAATATCAAAATCTGGAAAGCGGGATTGTGTTAGCTTGACCGGATTAAACCGGAAATCACTGCCGCCATCCGGAAGAACAGGATACCAGGCGAGAATTACCTGGAAGGTATTCAGCACCAGTAATTCATTTTTGATCAACACACCTATACCGTAACTCTGGTAAAGTCGTGACTTAAATGGTGACGCATTGTAATCACCAATCAGTCCCACACCAGCAAAAATGATTGGCGCAAAACGAAACCCAAGAAATTCAAAAGGTGAGTATAATTGTATCTGTGTTGAAATAGACAACCGGCTGGTTCCCCTTGGATAGGTATCCTTATAACCCGGTAAACCATTTTCAGCATTCAAGTAAAGTGTTTCTCCATACTTCCTGTCGAGACCATAAGTGAAATTCGCTGTAGTAAATTGCCGGTATCTCCATTTGCCAAATTGATGGAGAGGTGTGAAGTAAATAATCGATGCATTTACAACACCCTGAGAAAATTTTTTATGATTGAGGAATGAACCATACCCCAAGTTCACATAAAAATAACCCCAATTAAAAAAATAAGTTCCTACAGCACCCTCAAAAGCAAAATAATACCGGTCTTCGACTGAGCTTTTTTCATAGCCTGTAGTAAATGATAGTTTTCTTCCATCGGGAACATCCTCGTATTCTCCAAACTTAAAAATGTACCGGTCTTTAAAATATTTCCGTGTGGAAAGGCTAATACTGGCAAGGTATAAATCTACCGATGAAAAATTTTCCTTTAAATTCTCGTCCTGGATATTTAATAACGGATATCGGGTACGTGCATAACGCAAAGCCGTAATGATTCTGGTACTCCGCTCTTCATCCGTACCACCTTTCATCAGCTTCCAGCTGTTACCCAACCATCCATCAGTAACAAAAGATCGAAAACTATAGGCATAATAATTCGTATCACCCTGGGGCTGTAAAGAGTCAGTTTCAGCAACTGATAAAATATCCAATCCTCCCGCAATTCGGGTCAGCGGTGAGTAAAAAGGCCGGTTGACACGAAATCCCCTGATATTATTCTCACTGGAATTTCCATAATATACTTCGGGGGAAATATACGTGTTGCCAATGGTAGGAACCCTGTAATTTGCATCCAGCACGAGCGGCCTTGCTTCGTTCAACTGGTCAGTAACGCGCACGTCCAGACGGTGTCCTAAGCCAATAAAATTGTTTTCTGTAACCCGGTATCTCACTTTACTTGTGGTAAGGGTAAGATTTGGCCGGATCGACCAATAATCCTGTGTCCAGACTTCCACATCAACGCTGTCAGGATTACCTTTAATATTATGCACCATGATTCTTGCATCCCGAATGTAACCGGTACCTCGTAAAAGACGTTCCGATTCCATAATTTTTAACGGGTCTGCAACGCTGCCTTTCTTGAATATAAGTAAATTTCGTATAGTCGAACGGTGAGTGAGAACATGAGCTGCATTGCCTCCTCTTTGAATAAAACTGTGCGGACGGCGGGCTGTATCATTCAGGCTGGTACCAAAAGGCTCAAAATTAGTGATCCTGATTTCTCTAATAATTTTGCCTTGATATTTTTGCGCTGACACTCCTGATCGCACCGGCTTGGCTTTTTTCTTAGCCTTTTGCCGAACGGGGGGATTGAAAATGGTCTTATAAACAAAGAATAAAATTTTCCTGTCCTTTGAATAAATGTATAATTTCTTATAAAATTCCGCAGTGTCGGTTGGGGTATCCAATTCCTCATCCTGTTCAACAACCACTTGTGATGTTGCTGTGAAGGCAGCAATCAATAAGGATAAAAAGAGGATGATTTGAACGGACAGGCGTTTCATCGGATCGTGGTTGTAGGAAACTTCAATATCTGTACATTACATACAAATATACAAAGACCCCGGAAATCCATTAAGAAGTCCGGGGCCTTTAGGAACAGTAAATCCCTCAGGAAGCTAATCCGTCAATAATTTGAATGATGTCGGAACTGGAATCTTTCATAACATTACTTTTTAACTCTATTAGAAATTGGTCTTTGGTAAAAAAGTTCCGTGCCTCCCTGAGGCTGCAACTTTATACCTTTTCTCCCCTGATAATTCGGAGGATGATTGCTATAACAGCAATTACTAATAAAACGTGGATGATTCCACCAACACTGTACGCAAAGAATCCGATTGCCCAGGCTATTATAAGTATGAGTGCTATCAGATAAAGTAAATTTCCCATGTCTTTAAGTTTTAGATGTTATAATAATTTAGTTGTATTGGTTAATGCTATAATCGTTCCATTGAGATTCATCTCTGAATTTACGCGGTTAAAAGCATTGAACATGCTCAAAGAGGGGAATTCGTTCCTCAAAAATGAGGCAATGGTTGCATAAATGATACAATGTAAGCGGTTAACATGGCGTTTTCGAAGAAGCTTCCTTATCATCTGGAGTAAAAGTTTCTGTCATCGCTGATTTAATTCCCGACAAAATACTTTTCCATATATAATTAAAAATGAAACGATCGGTTTTTCGTTCTGCGCAAATTTTTCCTTTAAGTGAAATCTCAGTGTTGGGTTGCGTAGTTTCCTTTCGGAGAAAAATTCCTGCTACGAAAGTTTTTATTCGTGATAAAAGGTTACCGGTTTCACCACTAGGTTTATTGAGTGCCGTGAAATTCATATCCCGATACTGTAAATTAAGATTGCCCTGTGAATGGGATGTGTTTGCCGTGAATTCGAATTGCATTGACCGGATAGCTCCGCTATTAAATACAACGCCTGCATTCGGCACAGTGATGCGGTTAAGTTCTTTCATGGGCATATCTTTTAATTCCCCCTTACAGGTAAAAAAATCTTTTGTGTATGGAAATTCCAACTTTGCTGCAATAGTTCCTGAACTCATGAAACCTGAATTCATATATAAGGTTAAACTTGAATCTGCTTCCGAACCTGACTGTAATCGGTATCCATTAATATCGGCTTTGGTAAATGCTATTTCTCCGGTTTCGTCACTGCCTTCCATTCTTTCCCGGTAACGGATATCAGCCTGGTCCATTTTAAAACTATCTACTAAAAAATTTAATTTGATTTCTCGGAGATAATACTGCAGCGATTTGTATTTCATGTCGGGGTCTCTTGCGATTCGTTTATCGCGGAAAACCAGGAGTCGCGGCTGTGCAATGTGAATCATTTCGAAATGATAAATTTCTTCCTCATTAGTTTCATGCATACTAACTGTGATCTGTGAAGCATCGAATTCGATTCGATCGGATTGAAATTTCAGATGCTTTGTAAATTCATTTTCACTGTATGCGGGGGATATTTTAACAGAATCAAAAACCATGAGTCGATTTCGGGAACCACCATGAATTTCATTTACTGAAAACCGATACAGGCTGTCGGGAGTAAGATAATTTACCGGCCCTGACAAAAAAGAAAATTGCGGCAGTGGATGAAATGTAGTTGCACTATCCATCATAACAGGACTTATTTCTGCCGTGAGTTGATTAATCAAATAATTCCCACCCTCAACATCCGTATATTGAAAATTGCCTTCATATATAATTAGCGTTTTTATCCCCTTAAGTTTAATTTCAGGATTTGATTTTGCGGAAGTAGTATGACCTACCTTTTTTTTGCCGGCTAACACTATATTCGAATTCCACAAAGCCACCTCATTTAATATCACATCATCTTTTAAAAGTATCGCATGAAAAGGAATCCCTGTTACCTGCAATTTGCTGATCGAACCATTTACCAGCATCTCCTCATTTATGAGCAGATCTGTAGCCTTAAAATCAATCAGGGTAATGCCACGTGACAAAACGCTGATGGCTACTTTCCTGACGGATGTAACTTCTGAATCATTCAGTTTGCGTGCTATTATATTTTCAATCACAACGGGTATTATTAAAAGTATAACCAGTACCAAAAGTGAAAACAACTCAAATATTACAGAAACAGGACTTCTTGCTTTAATTAGCTTGTATCTCATGCTATGTTAATTAATCACGGGAATTGGTTTCAACTTTCAAAAAGAATGCCTTCCGTTTGGATTGATTATTGAAAAGCCAGTATTCATGAATAGAACTGTCTGGGGAATTACAATACCCTCTTTCCGACAATTTTGGGAGCTGTTAAAGACAACCGGTTCAGAGTTTATTGAGGATAATGGAATAAAGTTGAGCGCAGCCTTATCTTACTATACCATTTTCTCAATTCCGCCGCTGTTAATAATTATCATCAGTGTGGCCGGCATTGTGTGGGGCGAGCAAGCTATTGAAGGCCAAATCTATGCCCAGATTGAAGGATTGGTGGGAAAATCCTCCGCAATGCAGGTTCAGGAAGCTATGCGTGCTACGGTTTTGGATACCAATTCCTGGTGGGCAACCACAATCAGTGTGATAGCTTTAGTATTTGGCGCCACCGGTGTTTTTGTAGAAATTCAGGATTCGATAAATATCATCTGGGGGCTGAAAGCCAAACCCAAAAAAGGATTGATAAAAATGGTTATAGCCCGGCTAATCAGCTTTTCAATGATTATCAGTATCGGCTTCCTGCTAACAGTTTCCCTCACGCTAAATGCGCTTCTCGACATATTCAACATGCATCTCCAACGGCTGTTCCCGGATGTTGCCTTTTATGCTTTTTATGTAATTAATATTCTGTTGTTGATAACCATTATTACTTTTTTGTTTGCCACCATTTTTAAACTCCTTCCGGATGCCAAAATTACCTGGAAAACGGTACTCTTCGGTGCCTTTTTTACATCCATACTGTTCATGATTGGTAAAGTGTTGATTAGTTTATACCTTGGCAAATCTGATGTTGGAAGCGCTTACGGCGCGGCAGGATCAGTTGTTATTATTTTAATATGGGTATATTATTCCTCAATGATATTGTTTTTTGGGGCCGAATTTACCCAAGTTTACGTCGATAAATTCGGCAAGGGTATTGAGCCTAATGACTATGCTGTTTTGGTAGTGCGCAAGGAAAAAGAAATTCCAAACGAAAACTTGAAGACCGAAGAAAAAAATTATGAATCGAAGAAACATTAAGATATTATTTATAGATGATGATGAAGACGATTTCTTTTTAACAAAAGAATTGTTTGAAGAAATGCCGGGTTACACTGTACAAGTTGACTGGACCCCTAGCATAGAAGATGGTGTAAAGAGCCTGAAGCACAAATCCCATGAAGTATACTTTGTGGATTATTTACTTGGCAGCAATACAGGAATTGATTTTTTAAGAAGTGCGTGGCACCTTGGAAATACCTACCCTATTATTATGCTTACCGGCAAAGGGGATCATGACATTGATAAAATGGCTATGGAATTAGGGGCTGCCGATTACCTGGTCAAGAGTGAACTGGATGTAGAAAAACTCGAACGTTGCCTGAGGTACGCAGTGGGGCGCTATGAAACACGCATTCAGCTCGAAGAAAGTGAAGCCAAGTATCGCAATATTTTTGAACGAACGCGAGATATGATTTTCATTACGGATATCATAGGAACTGTTATCGATACTAATGAATCCGTATCACGGGTGCTGGGATATTCCAAAGAAGAAATAATAGGCAAAAAACTTCCTGATTTAATTGATGATCCAACATCACGTGAATTTATTGTAGAACAAATTACAAATAAAACTGAATTTCACGATTTTGAACAGGTAATCCTATCCAAAAGCGGGAAGCGAAAAATTTGCCTGATGTCATTAAGCTTTCAGGGTGATGAAATTAATAACCCTACCTTCCTTGGAGTAATCCATGATATAACCAAAAGAAGAAGAGCAGAGCAGGATCTTATCACCACTGAAAAACTTGCTGTGACAGGAAGAATTGTACGTATGATCGCGCATGAAATCCGAAATCCTTTGACTAACATTAACCTGTCGCTGGAACAATTGGAAGCCGAACTGCCAACGAATCCCGACCTGAAAATGTATTTTGATATTATCAAAAGAAATTCGGAACGCATCAGCAGTCTGATTACAGAATTACTTAATTCCTCAAAACCTGCACAGCTCACCATCAGCAAATATTCGATTAATAATCTTATTAAAGAAACGCTCGCATTAATCCAGGACCGGATTGTTTTAAGGAGTGTTAGAGTTGTTACCAACCTGAGCGATGATATTTGTGAAATTTCAGTAGATTCGGGCAAAATTAAAATTGCATTGCTGAATATTTTTATAAATGCCATTGAAGCAATGGACGACGTAGGAGGTGTTTTAACAATTGCAACTCGTGGCGAGGACAACTGCTGCGTGATTGAAATTGAGGATAACGGAAAAGGTATTCCTGAGAGTGATATCGGCAGGATTTTTGATCCGTTTTTCAGCGGAAAACCAAAAGGCACCGGTCTGGGTTTAAGTACCACACACAATATTATCCGTACACACAATGGTAGCATTGATGTAACAAGTGCTCCCGGAACAGGAACCAAGTTTATTGTTAAATTAAATTTTGATTCTAATAATTAAATAAAAAATCATAAAACCTACCCCTATGAAAATTCTTGTGATTGAAGACGACAAAGAACTTTTGTTTTCCCTGAAAACCATTCTCTCTCTTGAGGGATATGAAGTAGAAACTGCAGACAGTTTATCTCATGGCAAAGTGAAGATCGCCGAAAACAAATATGACCTTGTGATCACCGATATCATGCTCCCGCATTGGGGAGGATTCGATTTGGTTGATGCCCTTAAAGAAAATGAATCGGAAAATAAAACGCCAGTTATCGTGATCACAGGAATGGATGAAGACATTTTAAACACAACGCGAACCTTCGCTGAGAAATGTCTGACAAAACCATTTAATAAAAGAGAGTTACTAACAGCAGTTGACGAATTGCTTCAAAAGTAATTTACTTTTCGACCTGTATTTCTTTAACCACTACAGGTTCCTTTCTCATTGTAAATTTCACCATTGGCCTTAAATCGTCTTCCTCACCTATGAGGAAGCCGTAAGGCCTTGTTGATTCAAAGCTGTCGAGAATGACTTTGAGCATTCCCAGTAGCGGTATAAACAACATCATTCCTGCAATACCCCAGAGCATACCGCCAATTATTATTGCAATAAGTGTTGATAACGGATTAATGCTTACGCTTGATCCGACTACCTTGGGTGTTATGAAATTATTATCGAGAAACTGGACTACAATACAAACTCCTATTGCACCAAATGCAACAGAGGTGGAATCTTCAGTTAGTATTGCTAAGAGGAATGGGAAAATACTGCCGATCAATACGCCGATATAAGGGATAAGATTTAGTATGGCAGCAAGTACTCCGAGAAAAATAGCGTGTTCGATTCCAAGAATTAAAAATCCAGTGGAATTTAACACTGCTAATATGGAAATGTCGATCAACAACCCTTTAATGTATTTCTGAGAAACTTTAGCAGTTTTTCTTAATACTTCAACAAGGTAACTGTCCTGTGTTTGAGGAGTTATACGACAAAGAAATTTTTTGATTTTATCCCTGTAATAGGTCAGGAAGAAAATATAAATCGGTAACAGGAATAAAGTTGCAATTAATTCGCCTGTGAAAGTAAAAAAGTTAGTGATATAAGTGCCGCTGTAGGTCATAAACTTCCCCGACTGTTCTTTATACCACTGCTTTTGTTCCCAACGGCTCACATTAAAATTACGGTAAATATAACGCTGAAGATCGACAATTTTTTCGTTGAGTTTTTCTTTGAGCACCGGAAAATCATCTACGAAAATCATAATTTCAAAATAGAGAAAAGTTATCAGTGCACCTAGTATTGCAAAGCTGATTAGCAGGCTTAATATTATAGCCAGTTCTCTCGGCATTCCTTTATTCTCAAGAAATATAGAAATAGGCAACAGGAGGAATGAAAACAATACCGCTATTGTCATGGGAATCAGGAACGATCGTGCTACAACCAATATTGCGATTATAATTCCGAATGAAAGGAGGTAGGCAGTAGTCCGGTAGCCGGGGTGATCAGTAATCATAAATCTTTTTCAAATTTGGTGGCAAGATATATACCATTAAACTACATCGTTGTTTTTATAACAATTTAACGTAACCGGGGAAATAATTACCCCTTTAGTGTAAATCTGCTTTATCTCCACACCTCCTGCTTATACTATTTTTCTTGTTGAAATTCATTTGATTATGCTCTTAAGGTGCCTGTGAGTCCGGTGTGCTCCGATATTTGCTATAGCAGAAATATTATTTAATAGATTTAGACCCTATCGCCATGAAAAAATTGATCACATCATTATCTTTATGCTGCAGTATCCTAACTGTATCAGCACAGGAAGAAAAAGTAAAAACATCAACAACTACAACCACTACGGTTACGCAGGAATCGGGTAACGATACAACAGCCACCGTAGCACCAACTGCCCCCGCTCCTGTGGAAGTGAAAGTACAGGATTCCGATGAATCTTCTGAATGGAGAGGTTTCCATGTTGGAGGTTTGGTGCAAGCCACGTTTTCCGATATCGATGTAGATGGGGCTAACGGAGCTCTTAAAACATCGTATGTTGTAGGATATGGCGGCGGAGGCTTTATTGGTTATTTTTTCAACAGACATGCCGAACTTCGTCTTGCAATTTTATATTCCTCTCTTGCGCAGGAGATTATTGAAGATGATATAAAAAGAGAATTAAAGTTATCCTATGTAAATATTCCTTTGCTATTCGCACTGCATACCGGTTACAACAAACCCGTTAGTTTTCATATAGCCGCTGGTCCTCAGGTGGGGATAAATACCGGTTCAAGCTTAGATGGTGACGGTTCAAGTGGGGTTGATACGATCCAGGCCAAAATAGAACTGAAGGCTGCAGATATTGGTTTTGCGTACGGCGCGGGGTTTGACTTTGGATTTGGTCCCAAACGTTTGATTCACCTCAACATTGGTTTCCGCGGAGTTTATGGCATTGTTGACATCAGCGATAACAGTGGCACTACTACTACCGATAATTATTACATTTTTGACAGGGCAATATTGAAAACATATTCCGGTTATGCCGGACTATCTGTAAAATTTTAAGCAATTAAAATATTTTACTGGTGAGAGAGGCGTTGAAAGGCCTCTCTCTTTTTATTTAAGCAAAAATTGCTCACGTGCTGGCTGTTGAAACCAACAGGAAGAATCAACTGAAAAGATTGTTTTTAAAACCCGGATAATCCCATCAAAATTGTTGGGTTTCTGGATGTATAAATTAGCTCCATTTTGATACGTGGTTTCAATCTGATCGGAATTTGTAGATGTAGAGTAGATCAGTACCGGAATATTTTTCATGGTATCCATCGACTTAATTTCCTTCAAACATTCTAATCCGTTTTTATAAGGCATGTTGAGATCCAGAAATATAAAGTCAGGCAACTCAGATTTGCTTTTCTTCAGTTTCTTAATCAACTCTTCACCATCCTGAACCGTGGTAAGTTTAAGAGATGGTGCAATCATAGTAAGTGCATCAGTAAAAAACTGCCGATCATCCTCATCATCATCAGCCAGTAAAATATGCAATTCGGAATCGCCGATGAGGTTGGTAATATCTTCATGCGTTTTTTCCTCCACAGCTTTACGCTGTTTAATTTCTCCAAAAAAATGGATTAACGCGCCAATTAACCTATCCTCCAGATTCGCTGAAAGTGCTTTCATGTACAGTTTTCTAAAATGATTAAACAGATTAAAAATCACTCCCCAATGATTTTCACCATAAAAATAGTCAAAATAATCCTATAAAGGGGATAAATATCCCCGAATAAAGGGTTAATACTTACAACTTGAATCCAACATAAGTCAGCACCTCTGATCTTCAATCCTTTGTAATACGTTCAAAAAACCGCTTTATAACCTCATATATAAGCCATAAAATTGTAAGATGGTGTGAGGCGAAGTTGGTGTTAGTAAAAAAGCCCCGAACATTTCTCCGGGGCTTCGCAGCATTAGAATAAGTATTACCTAAAAATATCAAATTTCTCGTAAAACACTCCATTCATCGTTGTTAATTTCAATAAGTAGGAACCTGCAGCTTTCGATTCCATATCAATTGACAATGTATTAAATCCTTCTACCAATTTCTTTTCATTTTTATAACACACTTTTCCAGCAAGGTCTGATATTTCCATATCAATGGTTGTAGGATTCTTTATTTCCACATCTAGTGTAAAAGTGCCAAGATTAGGATTGGGGTATAAAATTACACGTGCAATATCACCAGAGATATCTTCAAGGGAAGTTATCGTACTGGCGATTTTATAAACCGTACCATTACTCTGACTGGCGATAAATAATTCCCCGTTATAATTTTCACCAAAAGTGGTAAAGAAATTTCCTACAAACGAACCTGCAATATTGGATGAAAATGTTGGCGACAACGCATACACCTGACCGTTACAATAATCGGAGTAGAAATAATAACCTGTCAAATCAGGATAATCGAGTCCACGGTATACATAACCACCGGTTACAGCACAACCTCCGGTTGCACTCTGAGCATATTCATAAACTGGCGGAGTGTAAAATCCAATGGTCGTATTGCAACCCGTCGTATTAAATGGATTCGTACCTTCATAACACCTCCATCCATAATTTTCACCACCTACAGAAGTCACGGGCTGAAAATTAATTTCTTCCCAGGAACCCTGACCCACATCCGATATCCACAGATTGCTGGTCGCCTTGTCAAAACTCATTCTCCAGGGATTGCGCAATCCGTAAGCCCATATTTCAGGGGCACCTTGTCCCAATACAAAAGGATTGGTAGGTGGAATTGTATATCCAACAGAATCTGATACATCTATTCGGAGCACTTTTCCCAACAGTGAATCGAGATTTTGTGCACGGTTTTCCGGATCACCACCATTACCACCATCGCCAAGCGCAATGTAGAGATAGCCGTCCGCACCAAATGCAAGGTCACCTCCATTGTGATTGCTGTAAGGCTGATAAATGGTCAATAGTATTTCTTCACTATTCATATCTGCCATATTCGGGTTGGTATCACTCACTGAGAATCGTGAGATCACAGTGTTTCCAACACCAACTTTGTTGGTATAATTGACATAAAAATATCCGTTTATCTGAAAATCAGGGCTGAATGCTAGCCCTAACAAGCCCTGTTCATTGCCAGGTGAGAAAAAAGTAGGAGTTACCTGTGGATGAATGTTGAGAAAATAATTCGGCAACACTGTTCCATTAGAATCAATTATGGAAATATAACCTAATTGTTCAACAACAAATAATCTGTTATCTCCGGCGTTTTCAATATCAGTAATACCTTGCGCAAATCCTGATGCAAGAGGCACCAAACTAACGGTAGGTTGTGCGAATGCATTAATCGCGCACATACCCCAACATGCTAATGTAATTTTAATTTTCATGATAACTATTTTTAAAGATTAGAATTGGTTTTCCTTTTCTGATGCCCAAATTTTATGCCACCGCCTTCCTTTCTTTCGTGGGCAATAAAAACCTCAGCATGGTAGTGTTATGGACTATTTTTCGTGGTCAAAAACAGCCAGGATATTAAACCTCAACTCCCGTAAATCTTAGTTGCACAAAAGCCGGGGTTAACTGATTTATTATTAATGAGGTATTATCCTTTCCCGCAGATGAAACCAATACTTCATCTTGAGCAATTTGATTTTAATTAAATTTCATGAAAAATTAGATGATCCTGCAGCTATGTTTAATGGCAGTAATTTATTTATTCAGCAAACATATATGCAGAATTGTTACAGTTGGGGAGAAGGAGAGAATGAGGGAAGAGGGGAATGTAAAATTTAGAATGTAGAATGTAGAATGTAAAATGTAAAATTTAGAATGTAAAATGTAGAATGTAGAATGTAGAATGGGAAGGGGAGAATGTAAAATGTAAAATGTAGAATGCAGAATTTAGAATGTAGAATGGGGAACCGTTCAGCAAGGCAGCAGATAACAGGCATTTGGCAAAAAAGCTAGTGAAGTGGTTGATGCTTTGTGCTAGGTATACCAATCCATAGGATGGTTGCCAATATTACGCTTTAAGAATGCATCTTCTTAAGAATGTCACTACACTTTTATTATACTTTCACAAACTTTACTGATTTCATTACGTTGCCGGTTTTAAAAGTCGCCCAATAAATTCCTGACGCAAATCGGGATGTGTTCACCTGGCAGACTGATGAATTTTCCTCTCCGGAAATTATTTTTTCATAAATCAATTTGCCCTGGTTGTTAACGATAACAATTCTGGTTTCTTCTTTTTTATCAAATCCGGAAATTGTTAATTCGTTAATTACTGGATTGGGTGATAATGCAAAGTGCAGCTGAACGTTGGATTCCTGAAGTGCAACCGGTTCACATACCGAATCAGGAGTATATTCCCAGAGATCATTGTAATAATTGAAAAAACCGGTTCCGTAGTACGCACCTGTGCCGAGGTATCCCTTTCCATTGATCGCAAAACCCACTGCATGTTCCCTGGGTGTGCCGCCAAAGTTTGCCTTTTGTGTCCATACATTCGTTGACTGATCCCATTGCCACAAGTCGTTAACGCTGCCTCCTCCCTGCACGGCAGATCCTGTTCCAACAAATCCTTTATCGCAAATAGAAAATGAACTGGCAACATTTCGTCCTACCGGTATATCTGCCCTTTGCGTCCATGTGTCGGTCGACTGATCCCACTCCCAGAAATCACTTTTCAAGTTACCATCATAACCGGTTCCGATATATCCTTTATCGCCGATCGAAAACCCAATTACATCACGACGTGCTGATCCGCCAAAATCTGACTTTTGTGTCCATGTATCGGTCGACTGGTCCCACTCCCAAAAATCCTGGAAATGGCCTGAGATTCCGCCATTACCCCAGCCCACTCCAACATACCCCTTGGTTCCAATTGAAAATGAAGCACAAAATTCTCTGGCCGCACCCGGGAAGTTTGCTTTCTGGGTCCAGGTGTTCAATCCTTGTGCATATTCCCAGAAATCCTGATTGAAGCCTCCTCCCACACCTAACCCAATATATCCAAAACTTCCAATTCCAAAACCAATGGCTCCCCACCTGGCAGTTCCCGGGAAATCTGCCATTTGGGTCCATGTGTTGATGGCAGGATCAAATTCCCAGAAATCATTTGATAAAGAGCCTGAAATGCTGCCTGTTCCAATGTAGCCCTTATCCTTAATTGAAAAGCCTGTTGCAATCCAACGCCCTCCAGTTCCCATATTAGCCTTTTGCACCCAACCATCTCCGTGTACAATGGAAAAATTCAGAACCAATATAGCTGTTATTAGCAAGATGATAAGGCCGTTGGTCTTCATGATGTGTAGCATTTATTAGTAAAGCTATATAATATATTTCATCCTACCTAATTTTTTTTCAAAGTGCACAAGTTGGATTTGGCACCAATACGATTACAAATACTTTAAGTCATAACAGCCGATAGCTTATTCCTATTTCAACCGCAACTCCCGGGTATTTACCAAGTGACTATAGTCAGTGACTACGAACTAATAATCAAGAAAGTGGTAGTTGTGAATTAATGAAAGATTTTAAATTGGCGAAATAATTTAAGTACTAAAAGTAACTTGTGTTTCTTTGTACCTTCACCACTTGGCTATCTGATTTCCAGACCATTTAAAAATTAAGTATTATGTCTTCACTCCCACCTTGTCCCAAATGCAATTCCGTTTATGCTTACGAATCAGGATCGTTGTTAATGTGCCCTGAATGCGGGAATGAGTGGAGTGCTAATGAAAATACTGCTACTGAAGCTGCAGAAACAGATGATGTTAAAGTGATAAAGGATTCCAACGGAACAGTGCTTCAAACTGGAGACAGTGTAATTATTATCAAAAACCTTCCTGTAAAAGGAGCCCCTAAACCAATAAAAGCAGGCACTAAGGTTAACAACATCAAACTCTCGGATGGCGACCACAACATCGACTGCAGGATTGAAGGATTTGGCTCGATGGCAATTAAATCGGAATTTGTAAGAAAAGCCTGATTGGTATTGGTTGGGTAATAAAATCGCTTGTCACATTTTCGTACTGGCTTAGGAAGCCTTACCTGCTTTTACATAAATTTCCCGTTCCAGTTTCTTATCGTGTTCATACGGATCATCTCGTAAATTGAGTTTTCCTTTATCATCAACCCAAGCGGTAAAATACACAATATAAACCGGCAACGGTTTTTTCAGGTTGATAAATATTTCCTCATCTTTTCCTACAGACTTTTTAACTTTTTCAGGAGACCATTCTTTTATGTCACGCAACAGATAATTAGCAAGTTTTTCAGGTTCTGCTACGCGAATGCAACCGTGACTAAACGTTCGTTTGTCTTTATCAAATAAGTGTTTTGCCGGACTGTCGTGGAGATAAATACTAAAACTATTTGGGAAAAGAAACTTATATCGTCCCAACGAATTGGCATCACCAGGTAACTGACGTATTCGGGCGGATTGTACCTCTTCGGGATCAGACCAGTCCACCGAAGAAGCTTTAACCGGCTTGTTCTTCACCAGCACTTCCAGGTTTTGGGAAGCGGTATACTTCCCCGGATTATCCTTCAGATGTTCCAGCATTTCATTATCGATGATACTTTGCGGAACATTCCAATACGGATTTAAAACTACTTGAGAAAGCATGCCTTTAAAAACCGTTGTTCGGTTAGCAGTGGTACCCACCACTACGTCCATTTCCCATTGTAGTTTATTATTTTCAAACGCACGGAGTTGATAGTCGGGAATATTAACCAACAGGAAATCAGATGCAGAGTCAGGCTTAGAAAACCAGCGCATTCGCTCCATGTTGACCATGATTTGCATAATAATATTTTCTACAGGCACATTCAATTTTAAAAGTGTTTTATCATCCAACTCGTCTGTCTTTTCATAACCACAACGCATCTGAAAATTTCCAACCGCTTGTGCAACAGCTTTATCAAAAATTGCTTCCGTAGTATCCGCGTTTGACAAATCGCCTGTGAGATATAAATACTTTCTCAAGGAAGGCACCCCGGGGTTGCTTTCATTCAATTTAAGGCCACTCACGGCATCGGATATACGCGGCAATCCACCGGCATCCTGAATTACGCGGTATTGAACAAGATGCTGTTTCAGCTGCTGATAAT
>JALYQW010000096.1 GCA_030855635.1 Bacteroidota bacterium
TCTGAAATTAATTTACCGAATCGCAATATGATTTTTTAATACAGCACCATGGGGAGTTGTGACACTTAAGCAGGTAACAAGTAATGCAGGTGTTTGTTTGGTTATGCATTGGCATTTGTTTAACGGAATTCATAACTGGTGCCTTTAAGTTGAGTTAATAAGGTTGAAGGTTCGTCGGTTGCGGTTGCCCGATGTTCTATTCTCGGTGCAACCGGAGAATTCGCTTTCAGGTAGTCTTCAATCACATCATGTAACAACCATTTCATCATAGTTGGATTTTTTACGTTTTCCATCCTGCAAATTGTAGTATCCGGATCACCTTCACGTTCACAAGCAATGATGCGATATTCTTTCTGCGGATCCAGTGGCTGACCTGCAATCTTCACATGATTCACACGTTTACCAAATTCGTTTGCAATGGTAAAATTTACTTCCATTCCGTTATACCGCACAAACCAGCCGCCAAATCTTTTGGAAGGATCTTTTGCAAAAGCGTTTTGTAATTCTTTTTCGAGCCAATCAAGGATTTGTGTACCGGAAACAATGCCTGATTTTGCTTCACTGTTCACCGGTAACATGTTCCATAAAAATTCTTTTGTAATAGTTGCTAAACCGGTATTTTGGTCTACAGCAAGTGGCTGACAAAATCGAAATCCGTTTGAAAGGGCGAGGTCAGGTTGGAATTTCCACATGATTGCATCGGTGATGAGATTATCCATGGGAGTTTCTAAAACAAAGTACCGCACCAATGGTGTAGAGCTGGTTCCGATCACTTTTTGCAACGTGGATTTAAATGGTGCATATGCGGTGTCAACCATTTCCTGTATTTTTTTATCCGGTTCATATTTTTCAGGATCCACATCAAGCAGCGCGTAAGAAAGATTTTTAAACTTGCCATTTTCAAAATGTAGATCGAGTTTACCAAGAAAGGATCCGAAGGCACCACATTCAATAACTTTTGCATATTTAGCCTGAATGGGTTCCCTTACTCGTTCATGAGTATCAGCACCCATCACCAGATCAACTCCTTCGCAGACGGGATTATTAGCTAATCCGACCTGTTGAGCAAGTCCCATGTGTGTTGCAAGTAACACCACTTCACATCCTTCAGTTTCACGCAACAGTTTTACATATTTTGCAACCGATACTTCAGCATGTTCAAAGGTAAGTCCTGCAGAATATGCCGGTGATTGTCGTTTTGGAATCAGGTGATCGGTGTAACCGATAACACCAATTTTAACTCCCGCAATATATTTTATCCAATAAGGAGGATAGATGAGTTCGCAATTGGAATTTTCCGGAGTTTCATGGAACATATTTGCGCAAATTTTTGCAGCGTTAGAATGCCCCATGTCATACAGCATTTTCTTTTTCTTGTAAACTACTTCCCAGTTTCCCGGCAGGATGAGATCGTAGCCCATTTGGTTAAAAACAGGAATTAATGCTTCTCCTTCAGTTAATGAAGCTACTGCATGACCATGAAAAAAATCGCCACCGTCATAAAGAATTGTATGATGTGGATTTTGTTTTCGCAATGCATCCGTCATTGTTTTCAAAACCGCAAGTCCTCCGCGTTTACGATAAACTGCTTTTCCATTCTCCCAAAAAAATTCATCATGCGTGTTGAGTTGTGAATGAATATCGGTGGTGATCAGAAAAGTTACAGTTTGTTTCCCGGATTCATTATTTCCATCACGGGATGCGGTTGCAAATTTTTGAGTTTTTTCTGCGAGGCTCATCACAGGCACCAGCGCAGTTGCCACTCCTGCCAGTGCCGATTTTTTTAGAAAATCTCTGCGGTTGGCTTTTAATTCGTTTTGATCATGCATAATTTAAGATGAAAGTTATAAATTGAAAAGGTAGAATGGAATGCCTGCCTTCCGTGACATTATTTCTTTAATACTTCAAGTTTTTCTTTTATTGGCCCATACGGTCCATACTTATGTTGCTGTTCGTCAAAGCCTGTAGCAAAAGGTCCATAGGGATGATCGAATGGTTTTTCCGCAATGTTAGGCCAGTCGTTACTGATATTTTTTTTAGGTCGGGGTTGTGAATTAACATACGCAGCAATATCCCATGCTTCTTCATCGGTAAGTATAGCATAAACATGTGAAACACCCAAGGGCATGTTGTACCGTATGTATTTTGCAAATGATGAAAGGCGAAAGAGACCGGCGCCATCGTTATAACTGTTGTCGCCCCATAACGGTGGGTACGTATACGCAGTTTGATCGTCATTCAGTACTCCCTGGCCGGTTTCCATATGACAACTCTTACAGTTAATCGCATAGACTTCTTTTCCTTTAGCAGGATCTGCAGGGCGATCAAGAAATGCAATGTCTTTAAATCCGGAGCCTTTTGCCTTTTCCCCTTTTGGAACATCTTTTCCAATCCAGTTGATATAAGCGGCAATGGCTTGCATTTCTTTTGAATTGGAATCAAGCGGGGTGCCGTTAAGACTTCTCTCGATACAATCATTGATGCGCTTGTAAATATTTTCAATACCACCGGAACGCGCACGGTATTTAGGATAGGTAGAGAACACCGAACCATAATTGTTCCCAAAAACTTTTGTTCCTGCATCCAGGTGACAATTCTGACAATTCATTCCGTTGGTGGCATTTTTTTTCACAATTCCTTTCGGACCCAAATAGATCGCAGTTTGTGCAATCAGTTTTCTGCCGTAAGCTATCTTTTCCTTGTCGGGATGATTTTGAAGAGTGGAAGTATCGGGTGCAGTCCAGAATTTTTCAACCGGCGGCGGCGGCGTAGCAGATTTTGCCGTTATTGCTTTAGTAGAGGTGGATTGTTTTTTTGTAAGGATGGAAGTAGAGTCCGGCAGGAATAATATATAAATTAAAAGGACCATCACCAAAATAAACAGGCCGGTAACCAGGCTGAGGAGCTGCCTGATTATTTTTGCCATTGCCCGGTGTTTTTCAGTAGTTTCGGTTTGCATGCATGCAGGTTACATCAATGGGGCAGTTTGTTTTTTATGATTCCATAAAGATACGTACCGGCAATGGCAAAAAGAAACACAATAATCATCGAAAGGTATCCATAACCAATATTGACTACCATTGGTCCGGGGCAGGCACCTGATAATGCCCAACCCAGTCCAAAGATAATTCCACCTGCCAGGTAACGGATAAAGCTTTTTTCCTTGGGATAAAACTGCATTACTTTTCCTTCCGCATTACGAAGCCTATATTTTTTAATCAGCCATACACCAATTACACCAAGTGTGACAGCGGTGCCGATAATTCCATACATGTGAAAGGATTGAAAGCGGAACATTTCCTGAATTCGAAACCAGGAGAATGCTTCTGATTTTGCCATCAGAATTCCGAATATAATTCCTACCAGTAAAAATTTTATAAATTTCATAATGATTAATATATTAATGGCATTAATAAATGAGTCATCAACAATCCACCTGCAAAAAAACCTATCACGGCAATCAGCGAAGGTAGCTGTAGGTCTGACAAACCGCTGATGGCATGTCCTGAAGTGCATCCTCCCGCCCAGCGGGAACCAAAACCAACCATCAATCCACCTAAAGCCAGTATAGTAAATCCTTTCGGCGTAAAGGCTGCTTCGAGACTGTAAAGTTCATTAGGTTGTACTGATACAGGTCTTGAAAAACCCAATGCAGCCAGATCTGATATGGTTGCTTCTGAAATCAGTATTGGTTCACCGGTGGAGAGGAATTGCGCTGCAATAAAACCTCCCAGTATTGCACCCAACAGAAAAACCAGGTTCCATGATTGTGACCTCCAGTCATAATCAAAGAAGGGTACAAATTTTCCTCCACCGCAAATTGTGCAGAGGGCTTTAAGATTGGAGGAGAAACCGAAAGCTTTGCCATAATACAGGAGCACAAACATGGTGGCGGCAATGAGCGTTCCCGACACATACCAGGGCCAAGGTTGAGAGATGAATTCAAGCATAATCAGAAATAGTTTTAGTTTTTAGTTTAAGCAATTTAAATTACAGGTTACCCGGAAGTTTTATTAATGTAAGTGTGCTGTTCAGGTTAACAGGGTTTCTTTAACGATTATATATATTCCCATCACTAAAATAAACCAACCAAATACGGGTTTCAGTTTTTCGTTGGAGATATTTTTTGAAAAGAGACTTCCGGCAATAATTCCAACAATTGCGATTGCAGAAAATATCATTAAAAAATTCCAATTGATAATTTCATCGCCTTTCAAATCACCGGTAAACCCGATAAGTGATTTTGCTGCAATAATTACCAGTGAGGTTCCCACGGCTTGTTTCATGGGAAGTTTGGCGAGTAAAACCAGGGCGGGAATAATCAGGAAACCTCCTCCGGCACCCACCAGTCCGGTAACCAAACCCACAACAACGCCTTCTGCAAGAATAAGCGGGTAATTATAAGCAGGTAATGTTGCTGATGAATCAGGTTGGTATTTAGCTTTTCGGATCATAGACCATGAAGCGGCAAGCATGATGATGGCAAACAACAATAATAATCCGATGGATTTTGTAATCTCTAAATCACCCATAAAAAATAGTGAGTCGGGAATGGCGGGTACGATCCAGGCTCTCGTGGCGAACACACTCAGGATGGAAGGAATTCCAAAAACAACTGCTGTTTTCCAGTGAATGTTTCCCATTTTCATATGGCTGAAAGAACCTACCAGGCTGGTTAATCCAACAATGAAAAGCGAGTAAGCCGTTGCAAGCACCGCATCAATGGAGAAGAGATATACCAGTATGGGAACCGTGAGAATGGAACCGCCGCCACCGATAAGTCCCAGCGACAATCCCATTATTACAGCTCCAATATAGCCCAAGAGTTCAAGTTCCATACTCTTAATTTTAACAGGGGTAAGTTATGAGTTTCCGGAATGCAAAAGTCGGTAAAAAGCGAAGGTTTTTTGCGACATATGTCACAGAGGATATTTTCCTTCTTTCGGTCCGGCCGGGCTCATAAACTTAGCCCTGCATACGACACCTGAAAATCGCTCACCGGCACAACCGTGGTATCACAAATATTGCAGCGTGTTCTTTTATGCAAACTGCCTTTTCAGGGATGTAATCGGATTCGTTGCGTTCAGTAACTTGATCTTACCCGCTACTCTAAATTCTGTTTGGTAAAACAACAGGAAGTATTCGATAACCGTAATGGAAGCGCCTGAAAACCGGAATTTAATCATTAGAACACCTCATAACTTTGCTATACCACTTCCGCCACTACAAAAGTGCTGCCTCCTACGAAAATCAGATCATTTTTACCGGCCTCATCGCGGGCATGTTCCAGGGCTTTTGTAACGGAGGCATAAATTTTTCCTTTCAGACCCAGCGAAGCTGCTTCCTTACGGAGAATTTCGGTATCAAGACCTCTAGGAATATCGGGTTTGCAGAAATAGCAGATCGCTTTTTTGGGAAACAATTTTAAAATTCCTGAAATCTCTTTATCGTTCACCATTCCAATTACCAGGTGCAATTTGGTATAAGGAATTCGGTTCAGTTGTTCCATTACTTCACTCAGGCCATCAACGTTATGTGCGGTATCGGCGATTACCAGGGGCACTTTGGCCAGCACCTGCCATCGTCCGGCCAGACCGGTATTTTTTTTAACTGCACCCAGGCCTTTACGGATATTTTTACGGTTGAGCTCAAAACCTTTTTCCTGCAACAATTCTGCTATTTGTAACACGGTTGGAATGTTTTTTAACTGGTACCATCCACCAAGGTCGAGTTTCAAATCACGAATGTATGAAGCTTTGTTAAGTGAAATATTGAGGTATTGTGATCCGGAAGAAGGCTCTTCATCAACTAGCGTTGCTTTAAAAATTTTATCGGCAAAAAATAGTGGAGCCTTGCAGTTTTGGGATGTCTTTTTGAAAATCGGTAGTGTGCGTTTGTCGGAGGTGCCGATCACAACGGGAATTCCTGGTTTAATGATCCCGGCTTTTTCTTTTGCAATTTTTTCAAGAGTATTGCCCAGCAAACTCATGTGATCCCATTGTACGTTGGTAATCACCGATACTAACGGTGTAACCACATTGGTAGAATCAAGTCTGCCACCCAGGCCGGTTTCAATTATTGCAATATCCACATTCTTACGGCTGAAGTAATCAAACGCGAGGCCGACAGTCCATTCAAAAAACGACGGTTCAATTTTTTCAAAATCCTTTTTATATTTTTTTACAAACTTCACTACCTCCGGCTTTTCAATCATCTTACCGTTTACGCGTATACGTTCACGGAAGTCGCGCAGGTGAGGCGATGTATACAACCCGGTTTTATAACCGCTTTGCTGTAAAATTGACGCTAGCATATGGGAGGTAGAACCTTTGCCATTGGTTCCTGCTATATGAACGCACCGGAAATCCTTTTCGGGATGATCAAGCAGTTTCATGATGGCGTAGGTGTTGTCGAGATTGGCTTTGTAGGCAGCCGGACCAATGCGGTGAAACATCGGCAGTTGTTCAAAAAGATAGGCGAGGGTGTCCTCGTAGGTCATTCGAATTTGAAAACAAAGGTGATGGTGCCCCGTTGTTCCTCAACACCGGATGAACTTTTACTAAAACGTGCCTGGCGTGCAGCCTGCTTGGCTTTATTTACAAGAATTGCAGCGGAAGTAGTAGAACCGCGCACGGGACCATTTACTGCAGTAACAATTCCTTCTTTGTCAACAATTACTTCAATCACTACTCTGCCCGTTTCCTGTGACTGATCTTCAAGTGACGGTTTGCGTGTCATAGAACGACCCGCAAGATCATATGAAATACCGCTATCGCCTTTTCCAGAACCGGTATAATTTTTTGAATCGGGAGATCCGTCAGGACTTCCCTGGTCACCCGGTTTACCGGTTATGCCTTCATTGCCCGGACTTCCTTTTCCCTGGTTAGGCTTTTTCCCCGGGTACATGGCACTGGGATCAGGTTTGGGATCTTCTGCTTTTTTGGGTTGCTCCACCGGCTTGGGTTTTTGCGGCTCGGCGGGCTTTGGTTTCGGCTTATCTTTAACAATTTTGGGAGCATCTTCAACATCCTGCGTTAACTGAGGCTGGGGCGTAACCGGGGTGGGTATACTTGTTTCCGGTTCCTTTAATTCCTTGTCATTCGATTCTTTGGGCGAATCGGCATTAGATAATTGCGTAGGCTGAACATCTCCCGATCCCTGATCAGAATTACCAAAATTTATTAAAATACCTTCTTCTTCCGGTGGAGGAATGGGAGCCGTAAGTTGAATGATCCAAAGAATGAGCAGAATGATTCCATGAAAAGCAAGTGTTCCTGCTACACCGGCATTTTTCGATTTCTTATCCTTTTCAATAACATCAGCCATTATTTCTCAGGGTTGGTGGCCAGTACCATTTTCACCTTCAGGCGATTTACGATATCCATTACTTTAACGACATTTTCTACAGGAACAGTATTCGCAGCATGTAAAACAACAACCGGATCTGTTTTGCCTGCAATAAAGTTAGTGATTTTTCCTTCAAGCTGATCAAAAGCAACCGGCTGGCTGTCCATGAAATACTGAAGATCTTCATTAATGGCAACAGAAACAGTCAGGTTCTCGGTTGGTTTTGCGGTATTGCTGTTTGGAAGTAGCAACTTTAAGGTATTTACATTGGGAACTACAAGCGTGGTAATAAGCATGAAAAATATCAGCAACAAAAAAACCAGGTCAGTCATTGACGACATCTCAAATTTTGCTGACACTTTATTCCTGGATCTGATTGCCATTTTTAATAGTTACTTTAATGTATTTTATGTTGCGGTTAATGGTTCGTTGTGATTTTAAAACCTTTAAATCAAACTACTGATCATTTAACAATGAACAGCAATTATCTTGCAGGTTCCTGCAGCAGATCCATAAATTCGATAGAAGTAGTTTCCATTTTGAAAACCATCTGCTCCACCATCGCGGAAAGCAAGTTATAAGCAACCAACGCAAATATTCCCACTATTAATCCGGCCACCGTGGTCACCATGGCTTCATACATACCACCCGACAACAAACTGATGTCAATTGTTTTTCCTGCTTTCGACATATTGTAAAACGCTTTGATCATCCCGGTAACGGTACCCAGGAAACCCAGCATGGGAGCTGCACCTGCAACGGTTGCCAGCAATGACAAACCCTTCTCAAGTTTTACAATTTCTATATTTCCGATGTTCTCAATGGCTTTTTCAATATCACTTAACGGTTTTCCTATTCGTGAAACTCCGCGTTCAATCATTCTTGCAACCGGGCTCTCGGTGTTTTTGCAAAGCGACCGGGCAGACGTGATATTACCATTACTAATAAAATCACGGATGTTGTTCATGAAATTCGGATCATTTTTTGAAGCTTTACGTATTGCAAAATAGCGTTCAATAATAATGTATACCGCTATCAAGGAACAAAGCGCGATAGGTATCATTATGGGTCCTCCCTTAAGTGTTAGGTCCCATAATGAGAAGGTATCTTCTACAGGTAATGCGGTGGTACCTGCAGCCATTGTATCAGTGGCAGCAGTAGTAATTTGAAGTAACAGACCCATTAGTATGAATTTCGGATTAATTGTGGTTCAAAGGGTAAAATTACTTCTATCAGAGGCAGTTGGGATTGGTTTGCCGACGGGGTTGTCAACACGAATTTGTTAATATGTACGTAACGGGGAAAACCAGAGTTTATTACTCCGTTCCTAAGTAACTGCATGCTACATGGAGGCAAGAGAGCATGGTGGTTATTGTGGGGAAACAGTTTCCACCGGAGTGGAATGTATTTTTTTGTGTGGTAAATGCGGGTGCCATCCAAGTGTTCCGAGCAGCACAAAAAATCCGATAACATAAGCTATGATAATGTGCCAGCCATTCTTTACCCAGTTCACAACTGATTTGGCTTCGGGATAAATATTGGATATCGCCACACCTGCCGAGGAACCAAACCAGATCATGGAACCGCCAAAACCCACTGCATACGCAAGCACGCCCCAATCATAACCTCCCTGTTCCAAAGCGAGTTTGGTGAGAGGAATGTTGTCAAACACCGCGCTTACGAAACCAAGTACGAAGGCAGTCTGCCAGGATGCCGCTGGCAATTGATCAACAGGCATCATAGAGGCACACATGACCAGTGCCAGCAGGAAAATACTGCCCTGTATAGCTCCGGGTAACACTTTCCAGGGAACAGGCCTTATGATCGCACCCAGTAATATGGCCACCCATACACCGGCAGCAGGAAAGTCGAGGAAAATATTGGTGAGTATGGCACCTGCAAGTATCATGATCACTACAAATAACTTGGGATAATCAATAACAACCACCTGATGAGCTTCTTTCACAATGGGCTGGTATTTGTGTTGTTGAAAAGCAGCAATAATTCCAAAAATCAGGATGGCGATTGCTGCAGCTATGAAAGCATGAATCACATCAAAAGCTGAAACTCCATCAATCCACATCATGGTTGTAGTAGTATCGCCCACCACACTTCCTGCTCCGCCGGCATTGCTGGCAGCTACGATAGCTGCAATGTAACCGATGTGAACTTTCCCTTTAAATACTACATGTGCCACAGCACCTCCGATCATAGCTGCCGCAATATTGTCGAGAAATGAAGAGATGATAGCAATGAGCACTAACAATATAAAGCCGCCTTTCCAGTTTTCGGGAAGGATATTGGGTAATTTTTTTGGGATCCCGCTCTTTTTAAAGTGATCGGCTAGTATGGTAAATCCGGTAAGCAAACCAAACAGGTTCAGAAGTATGTGCCATTCACCTTCATGTTCAGGAGAACCCAATACATGCTCCACTATTGAAAAATCAGTGACTGCTTCCTTGTAAATTAAAATTGCCAGAAGGCCGGAAAGCGCAACTTTGAGTGTATGATTATGAAATAATGCTACACACAGTAACGTAAGGGCAAATAAAATAAACTCGATGGGAATGCCAAATAGTTCATAGCCTCCTGAATTTTGATGCACTGAAGCAATGATCATAAAGATGATGCTCGTGATGTGGTAGTGTTTTCAAGAATGATACTTGTTGTAGGGAAAGCAAAATCCGAATTATTTGCACGAACAATTTCGATAATCTTAAAATTTATTTCTTCTTTTACTTTAAAATACGCAGTAGCATCAGAGGTTCTTACCAGGTAAATGATCCTGAGATTAAGTGAACTGGAACCAAAAGAATCAAAAAGGACAATTGGGTTCTCACTGATCATTTCATGATTTCCTAATAAATCAATGGTTTGAGCTACAATATTTTTGATGTCGCCCGATGTAGTACTGTATACCAATCCAATATCCTGATTGGTGCGCCAAAAGGTTCTTTCTGTAATATTTTCGGTTTCGGCATCTACCATTTTCTTGTTAGGAACAATAACCATGCTTTTGTCGAGGGTACGTATACGCGTACTCCGTAGTCCGATTTTTTCAACATGACCATTTATTGCACCGATCTTCACGTTATCGCCTACAATAAAAGGCTTGTCAAGAAATATGGTAAAGGACCCAAACAGATTTTCAAGTGTTTCTTTCGCTGCCAGTGCCACTGCAAGCCCTCCAATACCCAACCCGCCAATCAGTGTGACAATATTCACACTGAAAACTGCGGCAAGAATAAAAAAGAAACACATAACCACCACAAATATTTTCAAGCCATCTTTAAAAAACGGAATCAGCTGATCATCAGCTTTGGATTCGGTGATGGAAGCACGATAGAGTAATATCAAACCGAAAAAATCAACAATTCTCAAAATAATCCATGTGATGGAAACAATGAGAAGAGTTTGATATAACTTATGAATTACCATACGCACACCGAATTTTTCTTCGGAGGCAATGTTCCATTCAGGAGGAAAGGAAAGATAATTAACGGCTATAAACCCGATAATTAAAATAAAAAGCAGCGATAAAGGTTTTTTGAGAAGGTCATGAAATTCCTGACTGGTAACCTTGCCGGAATATTTTTTCATCGACCGGAACAGAATCAGTGTAAATAATTTCGAAATTATTTTCTTAAAGATCAGTCCGACAATAATAATCGCAGCAAACCAGATATAACTCTCCACCGTGTTTTCAAGGAAAGTGCGGTTAAGGAATTCAGTGGACATGGCTGTAAAAGTTTACTTAACCCAATTTATTAAGAGCAATTCCGAAAGAGGTTTCTGCAATTCGGGTTTTACCGGGTTGTTTTGCATAAACTGCTTTGAGTGCTTCGGAAATGGTTAACGAAACATCATTAAAGATATTCTTATCAGTAACTTCTTTTTCTCCGGTTATCAGAAATGCAAATACACGGGCCATTCCGCAATTGGAAATAAAATCGGGAATTAGTGAAACCTGTAAATCGGCATAAGTGCCTGTTGCACCAAAAAATATTTCAGGATCATCAAAAGGCACATTCGCACCGCATGAAATTACTTCCAGTCCGTGTTGTATCATTTCATCAATCTGATCGCGGTTTACAAGACGGGAAGCAGCAGCCGGGATAAAAATTTCAGCACCACTACTCCATATCATTTTGTTGATTGCTTCTTTGGAAATCATATTGACATCGTGTAACTGGTTGCCGTTACGTTCCAGAAACAATCTGGTAATTTCTTCAAATGAAAATCCATTTTCATTCATAAGTCCTCCATTGCGATCAATGATTCCAATGATCGATGCGCCAGCACCAGCCAAATAGTAACCGGCCGATGCGCCTACATTTCCCCACCCCTGGATCACCACTTTTTTTCCTTTGACGGATCCACCAAAAATGGAATAAAAATGTTTTACAGATTCTGATACGCCGTATCCGGTGATCATATCCGCAACGGTAAAGGTTTTTGTTCCTGCCGGAGCTAAGTCGGATTCCGTTACCGGGAGGATGACACCCTTTTGTAAACGGCTTATTTTTTCTTTTTTTATTTGTTCGCTGCCTCCCAGGTGACCGTTTACAACTCCTTCCTGTGGATGGAGTAAACCATACCTGGATGTTATGTCAATCACATCATGAATTTCATCTACATTAAGATCGCCACCGGTACCGTAATATTGCTTCAAAACAGGCACCACAGCTTTAAACCAGCGTTCCAGTACACCTTTTTTTCGGGGATCGGAAGGATCAAAATTGATTCCTGATTTTGCGCCGCCAATTTGGGGGCCCGCCACGGTAAATTTAATTTCCATGGTTTTTGCAAGAGATGTAACCTCATGCTTATCAAGGCCTTTCCGCATGCGTGTGCCACCACCTGCCGCCCCTCCGCGTAATGAATTTATAACAATCCATCCCTCTGCTTCCGTTTCCTGATCTTTCCATTCAAAAACGATCTCAGGTCTTTTATCTTCAAATTTCTTTAGTTCTTCCAGCATACAATATTAAAACAATGCGCAAATATAGGAAGAAGTACCGATTCAGGGGAGGGAACGGATAGGAACCCACGGATGGAGCGAAATATTACGCTTTGTAGATGGCGCCGCCAATTGAATCTTTTTTTGCTCCGGTAACGGAAGCCAGTGCATTTGCTAAATTGTTAACACGAAGTACTCCCAGAAATGCGAAAATAATTGCTTCTTTAAATTCCACAATAGTTGCATCAGGTACTACTACATGTATGCCATGCCGTGATATCTGTTCCTCAATTACTTCGATCAGTAAATTATGATATGCTCCTCCACCTGTTGTGAGCATGGTGGTGCCGGGTGATAAAAACAATGCGTTGGCTACCTGTATGCCTATATGTTCAATCACCGTACGGAGTCGGTCGGGTATGCTGTAGGAATCATTTTCGATTGCGGGTAAAAATTCTGTTTCAAACCATTCCCGCCCCAGCGATTTGGGTGGCGATTTCCTGTAAAAGGAGAGCGCGTTCAGCTGGTCGAGCAATTCTGGTATAATGGTTCCTTCGCCAGAGAGCTCCCCATCTTTGTCGAATGATCGTCCTGCCTGCTGTGCAAGGTAATTAAGAACCATATTTGCCGGGCAGATGTCATAGGCAACCCGTTGTTCATTTTTATCAAAGGAAATATTAGCTATTCCACCCAGGTTCAAACAAAATCGATGGCCTCCGAATAAAATCTGATCGCCCACAGGAACCAGCGGTGCACCTTGTCCGCCCATAGCCACATCGGTAGTCCTGAAATCACATACGGTATCGAATCCGGTAACTGAAGCGATATGAGCACCGCAACCGATCTGCAAGGTTAATCCTTTGTCGGGTTGGTGAAAAATTGTGTGGCCATGTGAACTTACATAATCAGGTCGCAATGATTGCTCCTCGCAAAATTGTTTCACGCAGGTCCCAATGTAATTCCCAAAATCCGCATGAAGGTGCGCCAATTCGTGCCCGGTTGCGGTAAATGCCATTGAGAGTCGATTTCGCCACTCTTCTGTATAAGGAATTGTTTTAGTTGCAAGAACATCAAATGCCCATCGTCCTGAGAGCGCTTCAAACCGGCAAACTGCAATATCAAGTCCATCCAGGGAAGTTCCCGACATGACCCCGGCAACGGTAATTGGTAAAGCCATTAAAAGATAATTATTTCAGATATCCGCAAGGATATAAAAAGTTTTGAGAGCATTGATATTCCACCCCGAAAAATAAGTTAATTTTGAGACCTCTAATCAGAACCCCTTTCCCTATATGAAGTTTGAACTTACCGAAGAGCAATTGATGATTCAGAAAGCTGCGCGTGATTTTGCTCAGAATGAACTACTTCCGGGTGTTATTGAACGTGACGAACACCAGAAATTTCCTGCTGAACAAATTAAAAAATTAGGAGCACTTGGATTTTTAGGTATGATGGTGGATCCGAAATACGGTGGAGCAGGGCTTGACACGGTGTCTTATGTTCTGGCCATGGAAGAGATATCCAAAGTTGATGCTTCTGCCTCCGTAGTCATGTCGGTTAACAACTCTTTGGTTTGCTGGGGTTTAGAAAACTTTGCCAGTGAAGATCAAAAACAAAAATACCTGGTGCCACTTGCAAAAGGAGAAATCATTGGCGCGTTTTGTCTCTCTGAACCGGAAGCAGGTTCTGATGCTACCTCGCAACGAACCACGGCCATTGATATGGGTGATCATTATCTGGTTAACGGCACTAAAAACTGGATTACTAATGGCAATACCGCTTCGGTATACCTGGTGATGGCTCAAACGGATGTTGCAAAAGGTCATAAAGGCATTAACTGCCTGATTGTAGAAAAAGGAACTCCCGGATTCAGTATTGGTCCGAAAGAAAATAAACTTGGTATTCGCGGATCCGATACACATTCCCTTATGTTTACCGATGTTAAAATTCCAAAGGAGAACCGCATTGGTGAAGATGGATTTGGATTTAAGTTCGCGATGAAAACGCTGACCGGCGGACGAATCGGTATTGCGGCCCAGGCGTTAGGAATAGCCTCAGGTGCTTTTGAGCTGGCGCTGAAATATTCCAAAGAACGAAAAGCATTCGGACAGGAAATTTCAAAACACCAGGCCATTCAATTTAAATTAGCTGATATGGCTACAGAAATTGATGCAGCACGACTGCTTTGCCTGAAAGCGGCATGGTTAAAAGATCAGCATCTCGATTACGGAACAGCAAGCTCCATGGCAAAGTTATTTGCTTCAAGAGTGGCAATGGAGGTAACGGTAGAGGCAATTCAGGTACATGGCGGTTATGGATATGTGAAAGAGTACCATGTTGAACGATTGATGCGTGATGCAAAAATCACACAGATCTATGAAGGAACTTCCGAGATCCAGAAAATTGTCATCTCGCGTGCACTGTTGCAATAACAGCAGCATTAATTTTCACTGAATATTGAAATAATGAATTTTCAAAGAATCGTTTTATTAGTATTAGTTCTTTTTTTATGTTCATGTGGTTCGCAGAAAAAGTTTGCTTACCTGCAGGATAGAAAGGATCAATCAAACGCGGGAACAATGCCGGAGTTTACACTCACGATTTCACCCAATGATATTCTTTCCATCCAGGTGCTTACTGTTAATACTGAGGCATTCCCCGGTATTGCTTCCACAGTTGATAAGCAGGTGATTGATAACAGATCCTCTTACGAAAAAGGTTTTATTGTCGATAAATTCGGATTTGTTGAGTTGCCCCTTATCGGGAAAGTTAATCTGGCAGGATTAACCATTACAGATGCGCGCGATACGTTAGTTCAGCGTTTCGAGTTTTATATGGATGCGCCGGTTGTCATACTCAAAAAGCTGAGTTTTAAAATAACCATCCTTGGGGAAGTGAATAAACCAGGCTTGTACTATGTTGAAAATGAAAAAATAACATTGTTTGAGGCACTTGGTCTGGCCGGTGACCTTACTATTTTTGGATCCCGGGAGGATCTCAAACTCATTCGCCGTACTAAAGACGGTTACAGGGAAATTATTATCGATTTAACCACCAAAGCATCGCTGAATACCGAAGTCGCGTACCTTCATCCGGATGATGTGTTGTATGTGAAACCAATAGGACGAAGAGGAGCTGCGACTTTAAGTCCTTCGGTATTGATAGTTACTTCAGTTCTGACTACTATAATACTTGTGGTGTCGGTGATTCTAAGAGAGAAATAAAACAGATGGTAAAAAATAAGGCTGAAGTTAAAGTTGCGGATGATGATATCAACCTGACCGGATTTTTTAATGAAATCAGGGAACGCCGTTGGTGGTTTATTATAGCCATGATAGTGGCAATAGTAGCAGCTTTTGTTTACATCCGTTTTACGTTGCCTGTTTATGAAGCTTCTACCACTGTACTTATTGAAGCAACAGAGAAGCCTACCGTGAACATGGAAGATTTTCTGGCTGGTGATTTATTCGGAGATCAGGCCAATATCGCCACCGAAAAAGGTGTACTCGGCTCACGCAGTGTGATGAAAGATGCACTTCAGCAATTGGGATTACAAGTAAGTTATTTTAATGCCTCTGAATATCCGAATCAGCCCATATATAAAAAACAACCTTTTGAAGTAATTATCGATTCTACTTCACAAATTCCTTTATGGCTCTATGATGTTCCGGTTTCTGTTTCCGTTTCCGGGAAGCGTTTTCAAATGTCGTTCGAAGCAGAGAATGAGAGTGGGAACGCGATCAACTATTCCGCGAATCATGCTTTTGGTTCTGTTGTAAAAGGCCCCGGCTTTGAATTTATGGTCAGTCTCCGGCAAGGTTTTGGTCCTACGGTAAAGGACTATGAATTTTTAATTCATAATCCTACCCGGCAGGTTAATGAATATCTATCGCGTTTGCGTATTGAATCACCCGACAAGGATGCCACTATAGTAAAACTTACTTTCCTGGATCATCATCCCGAACGTGCCATGGATGTGATCAATACCTTGTGTAAAGTTTATATCAATCTGGATATCGAAGATAAAACTTCAGTAGCATCGTTAACATTGCATTTCGTTAACGAACAACTCGATCAGACAAGCACAGTAGTGAGTGATATTGAATCGGAACTGCAGGGGTTCAAGGAAGAAAACAAGACAGTCAATCTGAGTGAAGAAAGTAAGGCGGTGCTTGACAAACTCAATGCAATTGACATTGAGAAAATGAAATCAGATATTGAATTGCGCTCTCTCGATAACCTGCTCAATTATGTTACTTCAAATGCTGAAATGACTGAAATGGCTCCCTCTACTATGGGACTTCCTGATCCGTTGCTGGTGGAGTTGATTAGCCGTTTTCAGGAACTGCAATCGCGCCGAAAAAGTTTGTCGTATGGTGTAAAGAATGTAACTCCGGCAATTAAAGTTATTGATCAGCAAATTGCAGATACCCGTGCATCGTTAATTGAGAATATTAAATCCATTCAGCAGAATGTAAGGTCCACTAACCGTGCGCTTGCTAGTCAACTGGGTGAATATGAAAATAAAATAAGTAAAGTGCCGGAAATTGAACGCGATCTGCTTGCCATACAGCGTAAATTCGAGGTGAATCAGAATATTTACATTTACCTGCTTCAGAAAAAAGCGGAAACAAGTATTGCAAAAGCAGCTGCAATTTCTGATAACAAAGTACTCGATGAGGCATCACTCGCCGAGGAGCCGGTTGAGCCGAATAAAAAAGTAGTGATCTTGTTTGCTTTGTTTGCAGCTATTATTGTTCCTCTGGTATTGGTGTTTGTCATAAAGTTTTTGAAAACTACCGTAAGCAGTCGCGAGGAGATAGCACGGCTTACAAATGTTCCTATACTTGGTGTGGTAGGGCATGGAACTAAAAATGATAATTTGTTTGTACAACATCATCCTAAATCACGAATTGCAGAAGCATTCCGGTCGGTGCGTACCAACCTTCAGTTTTTTGGAAGCCGTTCGGGAAATAAAATTATTTTAATTACAAGTTCGGTAGGAGGAGAGGGAAAATCTTTTGTGACCATCAATCTTGCCTCGGTGTTTGCACTGCAGAATTACAAGGTTGTTATTGTTGGTCTTGATTTAAGGAAGCCCAAATTATACCAGGATTTTAATCTTTCCAATGAACAGGGTGTAAGTTCATTCCTTATCGGGAGAGATACTTTGGATAATTTAATACAACCTACAGGTATTCCTAATATGGATATTATTTCTGCCGGACCTATTCCACCCAATCCTTCTGAACTGATCAGTAAACCGGAAATGGCTTTAATGTTTTCAGAATTGGAAAAGAAATACGATTTTATTTTTGTTGACACTCCTCCGGTTGGAATTGTTTCAGATGCCCTGCAACTGATGCAATATAGTCACATCAATGTTTATGTGGTTCGCGAAAATTATTCCCGTAAAGATTATATCACTTCACTCAATGATCAGTTCGAAGAAGGTAAGTTTAAAAACCTCAGTATACTCCTGAACGATTCCAGTTTGGGACGTGCTTACGGATACGCTTATGGCTACGGTTATGGATCGGGATATTATGATGATGACTTTTCTTCCAATGGATCTGTTAAGAAAAAAATAAAAAAGCCGGTAATTAATTGATGTGATTCCGGAGGTTATAAAATTTTCGACTCTTCCAAACCTTCCAGCACCAATTCCATTTTTGACCCCCTTGATCCTTTGATAAGGATGTTATATCCGTTTATTTGTTGATTGCTGATCCATTGAGCAGCAGCCGCAGAAGTATCAAAAAAGTGTGAGGCACCATTGCTTTGTGTTGACTTAAAATTAGGTCCGACAAAAACCACCAAATCCAGTTGCAGGGCTTCCACCTTGTCGACCAATGCCTGGTGTTCTTTGGCAGCGGATTCACCCAGTTCAAACATATCACCTAACAGCACAGCCCTCTTGCCTGAAAAATTTGCATTAAAATTTTTTAACGCGGCTTCCATACTGGTTGGATTAGCATTGTAAGCATCGAGGATAATTGTATGACTCCCTCTTTTTAGTACCTGTGATCGCTGGTTATCGGGTTCGTATGAATTGACTGCATCATTAATTGCATTTACATCTATACCAAAATGCACACCGGCTGCAACTGCCGACAAAATATTTTCAAAATTGTAAACACCTGTCAGATGGCTGTGAATGGTTTGTAATGCAGGATTGTTTTTTGATTTCCACTTCAGCGAGACAAATGGGCCTTCCGACAAAACGGAACCCGATACATCGTTATTCTCTGCAGTTCCATAACTGAACGAGCGTGAATAATCACCAAGCATATCCAGGAGGTGAGAATTATCATTATTTATAAATACAAGCGAATGATCTTGCTTTGCAAATTCATACATTTCGCCTTTTCCTTTTTTAACTCCTTCAAATCCGCCGAATCCTTCCAGATGTGCTTTTCCTACATTGGTGATGAGTACATGAGTAGGTTCCGCAATAGCGCATAGCAGTTCAATTTCTTTCTGATGATTGGCGCCCATTTCGATAATAGCAATTTCATGTTCCGACTTAACAGATAACAACGTTAAAGGCACACCAATATGATTATTCAGATTCCCTTTTGTACAAAGTGTTTTGAATTTTTTTGAAACCACCTTGTTTAAAAGTTCTTTCGTTGTGGTTTTCCCATTACTGCCTGTTACCCCAATCACCGGAATTTGCAATTGTTTGCGATGATGATGAGCAAAGTCCTGTAGAAATGCCAGAACATCCTTCACCATCACCAATCGTTCTCCCTCAACACCATTGTTTTCATCAATCACGGCAAATGCAGCACCCGATTCAAGTGCGGTAACCGCGAATTTATTTCCATTAAATGAAGGACCTTTAAGAGCAAAAAATATACAACCGGGAATTATGTTGCGGGTATCGCTACAAATAGCTGCACCATTCAGGTAAACAGGATATAATTTTTCTAATGGGCTCATACCGGCTCTGCTAATCAAAAACAAATGAACAAAAAAAAACGTCCCGCATAAAGATACGGGACGTTAAATATTTTAAAGAATTGATTTTATCTTGCTGATTTACTCTTCCTGCCTTTTTGTGCGAAACCAACAGGACTTCCTACACGGTGCATAGCACAACGAAAACCGATATAATCAGTTCCTTGTCGCTGATCCATGAATCGACGGGTTCCGGGTGACATCCAATACGCACGGTCTTTCCAGGAACCACCTTTATAAACGCGGGCCTGGTCATCTACCATCGAAGTTACGCTATGATTGTAAGCGATATAATCCGGCTCATCACCGTCAAGGTAATTAATGTTATCAGCCTGGCGATAATTTCTACGGCCTTCGTTTTCAGCTTCCGAAACATCGCGGTACATGACTCGTCCCAATGAATCCTTTTCAGCAATTTGTCCTTCTTCGTCAGTCAGTTGGGTTTTGAAAACATTTCCCCTGTATGGATTGAAATCGTCCTTATCTTCAGGTGAAAGCGGACGATAAACATCGGCTACCCATTCTGAAACGTTACCACCCATATTATATAAACCATAATCGTTAGGTACATACGAAACAACCGGCGCCGTGATGTCGGCATTATCATTCAAATGGCCGGCAACACCCATGTTATCACCTCGTCCGCGTTTGAAGTTGGCAAGCATTTCGCCTTTATATTTTTCATCAGCGTTTCGAACTACGTGTCCGTTCCAGGGATATTGTTTACGATCGGTAACACGTTCGAAAACGGTATTTCCAACCAATCCAAGTGCTGCATATTCCCATTCTGCTTCGGTAGGGAGACGATAACGGGGAAGAAATATTCCGTCTTCCATCATTACCTTACGGGTATCACGGTTCGGATTTAAATCTTCCAACGGACTTTTTACAAGACCTTCGTATTGGTTGGCCAGGTAAGCGTCGGTGTTGAAGTTATCTTCGTTGATTTGTGCAGGGTTAACACGCAAAATACCTTCGCGGATAAGAATTTGTTCATTCACACGATCGGTTCTCCAGGCACAAAAATCATTTGCCTGCAACCAGTTTACACCTACAACCGGGTAATCATTATAAGCTGGGTGACGCAGGTATAATTCTACATAAGGTTCGTTGAAACCAACTTTTGAACGCCATACGAGCGTGTCAGGCAATGCTTTTTTATAAACTTCCGGATAGTCGGTAGCAAAAACGCGGTCGAGCCAGTACAAATATTCGCGGTAATGAAGATTCGAAACTTCGGTTTCATCCATATAAAAGGAAGAAACAGTCACCCTACGTGGAACATTATCCCAATCAATCGTGATGTCCTGCTCTGTGCGACCCATGGCAAAAGTACCACCTTCTATGAGGATCAGACCGGGACCGGTTTCCTGCTCTTCATAAGGCACTTTCTCAAAACCACCATTTTTTTCGTCATTATAACCCCAACCCGTTACCGATGATGCTTCTTGTTTACAGGAAGTACCAAGCAGGGAGGCAAGTGTAATTGCCAGTGCCGGGGCGATCAATGAAATTTTTTTCATGACTTTTATATCTATGGATTAGGTATTAAGTTCCTTATATAACTAGAAGGATGGACAGCTTATTGTCCTGAAGCGCTTCTTTTTCGGACGACATTCGAACTGCATTCCAAAACTAATCTCATGCGATCCTGCTGATTGATTGTTGGTTAATTTGGAAACGGTAACGTCGTAAGAATAGCCAAATTTAAACAATCCTTTCTGAACTCCAATTAAAGCGATAAAAGATTCACTTGAAAAGAAGGGTTCCTTACCGAAATTACCCCGGTACCACAAACCGCCGATCATAGGTGATTTCAGTACATATACCCCCAGATTCAGTTGGTTCATACTTGCCTGTTGCACATATAACACATTGGGAGAGATGTAAGTACCTTCATCACGAGTAGCAGCGTAGCGATAAACTTTAGTATCACCCACCGGAAGCATGGCCCCCAGGTGACCGGTAATTTTCATTGGCAGTTCAGAGCTTCCTTCAACAATGAATGCTTCATCCGGCTGCGTGATGTGATTCACGGCCAAACCACCGTAAACTTTTGAACTATAGGCTAGTATACCTGCCGAGAAATCAACATAGTTTTTAGAAAGATCATCCGGGCGGCCTTCCTGGGTATCGTAAACAAATCCATAACGGGGGTCAATCTGATCACCGAAAAATAATTTATCCCAATCCAGCTTTTTCTGGATCCAGGTAGCCTGCAGTCCCATGCGAATGGAAAAGTCACGGCTGATATTCAACTGATAAGAGTACATACCGCTTATGCTGGTCGTATTAACTGTGCCTTCACCGGCCTTATCATTCATAACCAGTAAGCCCAATCCGCCCGAAAGCGCATCCACATGCTGATCGTAGGCAGCAGCGTAGGTTATAAAAGTTTTTTGAAGTTTTGGCCACTGGTTGCGGTAATTGATACCAATCCGGGGGCACCTGGCCGAACCTGCAAAGGCGGGGTTCAGGTACAGGGGAGCAGCATAGAACTGACTAAATTCAGGATCCTGGGCTACTGATTTTTCTGGTGCCAGACTCGCCAGGCATAAGCAAATAACAATTATCCGTTTCAACATATTCTGCCTCTTTTAGTCTTACTTATACGCACAACAGTAAATTGGTTACAATTATGTTGGCAATAAACACCCATTCTGACCGTTTTTATTGCGTCTCTAATCTTTTGAGGACGTTAATTGTTATCACAAAGACAAATATAGTTGATAAAATTTCGAATTACCAAACAAAATAAATTGATTCATTACAAGTTATACTACCTGATTGCCGCTAATTTTTAATTTTGTCACACTAACAACCACTTTGTTCAATGATCAACAACCTCACCAACCAAACGCTGTTCCGGGCTATTTTATTAGCTGTTGCTGCATCATTTTTTTTCCAAGTATCCTATGGCCAGCGGCCGTTAGCGGGCGTAAAAACATTGCAATGGAAACAAGAAGTAGTTTCCAAATATGGTGAAAATGAATCGGTTAAGCTTTTAAATTTTGAAGGAGCCAAATACGACGGTACATTAAATTCCTTGCCGTATTATACGGAGCGGATACCTCATCCTTTCCCGGGAACACTGGTTACTGTGGTTCTGAAAAATGTTCAATACGAACCTTTTACATCCAATGCTTTCATTGATTTATCGCAAATCGGGACGGAACCGCAACTGATTGCGAACCCGGTAACTGAGAGAAAACAGGCACAATTAGGAATTTCCTTACTTCCCATCCGAAAAAACCCAATGACACAATCACTCGAAAGAATAGTGTCATTTGATTTTGATTTTATTCCCGGGTTACCTGCTCCGGCCCAGGGCGTACAAAAAGCGTATACTGCCAATTCTGTTTTGTCATCAGGTAACTGGTATAAACTTGCTGTTAATAATACCGGCATACATATTATAACGGTTGACCTGCTCAGAGATATGGGTATGAATCCTGCAACAGTTAACCCCTCACGCATACGTGTATTTGGTAATGGAGGTGGAATGTTGCCTTTCCTTAACAGCCAGTTTCGTCACGATGACCTTGCTGAAAATGCCATTTTCGTAAATGACGGAGGCGTGGCCGGAATTTTTGACGGAAGTGATTATGTTTTATTTTATGGTGAAGCTCCTACTGATTGGAATTACGATGCAACGGATGACCGTTACCACCATAGACTCAATTTACTTTCTGATTTCACATTTTATTTCATTACCCCGGAAATATCAGGCCCTGCACCAAAGCGGGTACAATTGCAGCCCTCTTCACCGACTCCGGTAACCTATACCTCTACTTCATTTGATGATTATAAACTGCATGAGGTGGAGCGGTTAAATTTTATTAAATCGGGCAGACAATGGTACGGTGAACAGTTTGATGTAAATCTTTCTCAGACTTTCACATTTTCATTTCCGAATATAGTACTAACGGAGGCTGTGTATGTGAAATCAAATCTGATAGCACGTTCGTTCAGCCCCAGTAATTTCCGGCTGAATTATGGAAGTCAGGTTTTGGTACAACAAAACATTCCTGCTGTGGGAAGCAGCTACACTTCAGACTATGCTGCTGAGAATGTCAGTGCTGTCACATTTACCGCAGTCGGGCCGGATATTAATTTAAACCTGACTTACAATCCCACCACTTCCACTTCGATAGGGTACCTCAATTATTTTGAGCTGAATGCACGACGCAATCTTATCCTTAATAGTCCGCAAATGCTGATTCAGGACAAGCAATCGGTTGGAACCGGAAACGTAACAGCTTTTAATCTCCTCGCTGCACCTCAAGTGAAAGTATGGGAAGTTACCGATCCCACAAACGTCAAACAACAACAGTTTAGTTCCGGTACATCATTTCATATTGAAACGGATTCATTGCGCAGGTTTCTTGCTTTTGATGGAAGTAGTTATTTTAATCCTTTACCTGCGGGTACTATTGCTAACCAGAACCTGCATGGGCTGGGTCAGCGTGATATGGTTATCCTGAGTCATCCTACTTTTCTCACAGAAGCATTCCGGCTGGCTAACTTCCATACTACTAATAACGGACTGCGTGTACAGGTAGTTACACCCGAACAGGTTTATAATGAATTTTCATCAGGAGCCCCCGACCTGGTTGCCATAAGGGAATTCATGCGCATGTTTTATGACCGCGCAACAACACCGGGTGATTTTCCAAAATACCTCTTATTGTTCGGTGATGGTTCGTATGATAATAAAACAATTTCAGCAACCAACACCAATTTCATTCCTACATATCAGTCATTGAATTCCATTTCACTGGTAGGCTCCTATGTATCGGATGATTTTTTTGGTTTCCTTGACAATGCCGAAGGTGACTGGGATGACAACACTCCCGACCTGCTGGATATAGGCATCGGCCGTTTCCCTGTAAAGAACAACACCGAAGCTACAACTGTTGTAAATAAGATCATTGATTATTCAACTCCCGGCACTTTTACTGATGCAACGCTTTGCGCGGAAGGTAATACCACCAGCCTTGGTGACTGGAGAAACACCATATGTTTTGTCGCTGATGACGAAGATTCAGCTCTGCACCTGGACCAGTCGAATTCACTGGCCGGTTATCTGAAAGCCAATCATCCTGCTTACAACCTGGATAAAATTTTTATCGATTCCTATACACAGGTTTCTACACCGGGAGGTCAGCGGTATCCAACGGTAAACGAAGCGATCGACCGTCGGGTTGATAAAGGAATTCTAATTATGAATTATACCGGACATGGTGGTGAAACAGGATGGACAGGAGAACGGATTCTTGATAATGATATGGTGCAATCGTGGAAAAACATCAGGAAACTGCCCTTGTTCATTACTGCAACCTGTGAATTTTCCCGTTATGATGATCCGGGCAGGACCTCCACCGGGGAGTTGGTTTTAATAAACAGCGAAGCAGGGGGAGTGGCACTCATGAGTACAACCCGACTTGTTTATGCTTCTCAGAATGCTGTTTTGAATTCAGCTATGGTTCGTGCAGTTTTTGATACTATCGGTGGGCAGCGACCTCGTTTGGGTGACATTTACAGAACCGTAAAAAATGATAACAACGTCATGCAGGGTGGTATTAATCCCCGCAACTTTGCGTTGCTTGGTGATCCCGCTACGATGCTTGCGTATCCTGAATACCAGGTGGCTACTACACTTATAAATGGTAACCCGGTTGTTGCCGGTGCCGATACACTTTCTGCGCTAAGCAAAGTTACTATCTCAGGAGAGATACGCTCAAACGGACAGAAGCTTTCTAACTTCAATGGAATTATATATGCTACAGTGTATGATAAGGAAGAAACTGTTTCTACACTTTCCAATGACCCTTCAAGTCCGTTAAGGAATTTTGCGTTACAAAAAAATATACTCTATAAAGGTAAGGCAAGTGTTACCAATGGAGATTTTTCCTACACCTTTATTGTACCCAAAGATATTGCTTATCAAATTGGCAACGGTCGCCTCAGTTATTATGCACATAATGGTAATGAGGATGCTAATGGTAATTATGATAGTTTGCTGATAGGCGGATCTTCAACCAACGCAGCAACTGATAACATCGGTCCTACGGTGAAATTGTTTTTGAATGATGAGAAGTTTGTGTATGGTGGAACTACCGATGAGAATCCGAAAATTTATGCGCTGGTTACCGATACCAATGGAATAAATACTGTTGGAAATGGTATCGGCCATGATATCACCGCAACGGTAGATGATAACACCGAAAAGGTATATATCCT
>JALYQW010000104.1 GCA_030855635.1 Bacteroidota bacterium
TGTGCCATTGTGGGCAATTGTAGCTGATTACTCGCAACATTAATTCCCACAAAGACACTAAGGGTTTGTGACCTTTGTGGGCAATTGTAGCTGATTACTCGCAACATTAATTCCCACTAAGACACTATGGGTAGTGACCTTTGTACCTTTGTGGGCAATCAGGCATTTTCAAATTCCCTATCGAGGGAAATATTTCCACAGGATAGAAAAAAAATCACAGGTAGAGCAGCCAGTTATTTGTTTATGATTCTGTATTCTTTTGATAATTAATTGCAGCCGTTCCGGGATGGTTTTGGCACAGTTTTGTGGCCTTTGTTAATGTTCCGAAAAATTTTGTTTATTCAAAAAAGGCAGGAACAATCACTCAATCAGGGTTCACTTTATTAAAATAATCAATTTAAAACCTAACAATTATGAAAAGTTCTCAATCAGGCTCTGCCGCCAAAGGCAAAAAAACTCCTGCCAAAGCTTCCAAATCTAATGGATCACCATCTTCTAATGGTGACTCTCAATTTGAAAAATTATTTGAAGATGGGTTAAAAGATATGTACTGGGTTGAAAAAACCCTGACAAAAGCTATCCCTAAAATGATCAGCAACGCAACTTCGGATGAATTGATAGCCGCTCTTGAAGAGCACCTGACAGTCACCGAAGAGCAAGTTAAAAAAGTTGAACGTGTTTTTGAAGTGCTTGGCAAAAAACCAGAGGCTAAGCCATGTGCAGCAATGAAAGGTATTCTCGAAGAGGGCGAAGAAACCATGAAGGAATTTCAAGGTATGACCGGTGACGCAGGTATTATTTATGCCGCTCAAAAAGTGGAGCATTATGAAATCGCTTCTTACGGTACATTGTGTGCTTTTGCAAATACTTTGGGCATGACAGATGCCGCTGAAATTCTTCAGGAAATCCTTGATGAAGAAAAAGACGCCGACAGCACCCTAACACAAATAGCCGAATCTTCAGTTAATATGGAAGCCATTGCTGAAGGCAATGATGAAGAAGAAGAATAATAAGTAGAAGGAATGAATTTTTAATTCATGGGGCGCGGTTCAGTTTGAAATCGCGCCCTTTATTTTTTAACTTGCTTTTTAATGCAATTTTATAATGAATAAGCAATTTTATTCGGGTTTGAGTGGCTTACAGCTTAAATCTCCACGGCATTTATACCCGGAACCATTCAAGGAATCAAGTCGGCTGACTTATTATGCTTCATTGTTTAACAGTATTGAAATCAATAGTTGTTTTTACAAAGTTCCAATGGCTTCAACCATAATTAAATGGATGGATTCAGTTGGAGAAGAATTTAAGTTTACTTTTAAATTCTGGAAAGAAGTAACACATGTAAAGGAATTGAATTTTGAAGACTATCACGTAATGAAGTTCCTTGATGTTATTGGATCATCTCGTAAGAACGGCTGCCTGTTGCTACAATTTCCTCCTTCTTTAACTATTCAGCACATTCACCAGTTCAGGAATTTAATCGATATTATTTCAAATTGGAATGTGACCAGGGGATGGAACGTAGCTGCTGAATTCCGGAATAAGTCGTGGTATACGGAAGAATTGTATAAATTGCTACACTCGTATCATGTAGCTTTGGTAAAGCAAGACATTCCGCGATCGGCAACTCCATTTATTTATGATGATTTGAATGTTGTGTATGTCCGGTTTCACGGCCCTTCAGGAAATTACCGTGACAGTTATACGGATTCTTTCCTTGAAGAATATGCTACCTATATTCGGGAATGGATGGAATCAGGCAAGACGGTTTTTGTTTATTTTAATAATACCATGGGTGATGCCTTCGACAACCTCTCCCGCTTGAATGAATTGGTTCTGCGCAATGCAGTGGCTTTTATAACCACCCGGTAAAATTGTTTAATTTTTTAATTTTAAATCAATGGCACTTGTTAAATATCGTCAGAAAAGAAATTTTAAAGAAAGCCCTGAACCTACTGGTGGTAAGCCAGATTCTCAAAAGTTGCGGTTTGTAATTCAAAAGCACCATGCTTCGCGGTTGCATTACGACTTCAGAATTGAAATTGAAGGAGTACTTAAGAGTTGGGCTGTTCCAAAAGGACCTTCGACCGATCCCAGCGTGAAGCGCCTTGCAATGATGGTGGAGGATCATCCTTATGATTACCGTTCTTTTGAAGGAATTATTCCCAGCGGGTATGGTGCCGGTACAGTTATAGTCTGGGATGAGGGGTATTATGAACCCTCGGAAGGGGAAGCTGCTGATAAAAAATCGCAGGATAAAAATCTGCGTAAGCAATTGCATGCAGGAAAGTTAAAACTTGTTCTTCATGGGAAAAAATTAAAAGGAGAATTTGTGCTGATTAAGGCGAAAGGCAGAGGCGATAATGGCTGGTTGCTGATGAAGACAAATGATAAATTTGCTTCCGAAGATGATATTACAGAAAAGGATAAATCAGTTCTGTCAAAAAAGACGTTGGAGCAAGTCAAAAAGTCATCAACAAATATATACGGCTCGGAGAAAGAAAAAGCTTCCCGCCAGGGAACAGCTAAAATAGCTTCGAAAAAATTAATTGAGAAACAATTAAATGTAGCAACTAAAAAAACAGCTTCGAAAAAGACAAAAAGCATTCAAAAAAAGAGCGTAGTCTCAACTTCAACTACCGGTGGAAAAAAAGCCGCCTTTCCCTCTAAACTTTCACCCATGCTGGCTACACTTGTCGATGAACCTTTCAATACACCCGGATGGTTATATGAGGTAAAGTGGGATGGATATCGTGCTATTGCATTTTGTAACAAGAAAAAGGTAACGATCAAATCACGAAATGATAAATTATTTAATGATAAATTTTATCCTGTTAAACAGGAGTTGGAGCGCATGAACCTTCATGCAGTAGTAGATGGGGAAATAGTAGTACTTGATGAAAGTGGTCGTTCGAATTTTGGAGCTCTTCAAAATTGGCGGAGTGAAGCCGACGGACAATTATATTTTTATGTTTTCGATCTGCTTTGGATCAATGGTAAGGATATCACCTCAGAGTCTTTTGAGGAACGACGAAAGTTACTGGAGCAATTGATTCCGGAAAGTGATATCATCCGCATGAGCGAAACATTTGACCAGGATGGTATAGTATTTTTTGAACTCGCTGAAAAAATGGGGCTTGAAGGAATCATTGCTAAAAAAGCCGACAGTACCTATTCAACGGGGTTGCGTTCGGGTGAGTGGTTGAAGATAAAAGCCAATAAGCGACAGGAAATGGTGATTGGAGGGTATACGCGAAACGTTGGATCATCTAAAGCTTTTAGCTCACTGCTAGTTGGTGTGTTTGATAAAAAAGTGTTGCGGTACACCGGAAAAGTTGGAACCGGTTTTAACGACCAGCAGCAAAAAGATATGTTGAAGAAATTTAAACCGTTGATCATTAAAAAATCTCCCTTTACGGAGATGCCCGATATAAACAAACCGTCCCGGTTCCGGCCCAATCCTCCTAAAGCTACTGCCGTATGGCTGAAGCCGAAACTGGTTTGCGAGGTTGCCTTTACTGAAATGACAACGGATGGGGTCATGCGTCATCCTGCTTTTGAAGGAATGCGGCTCGATAAAAATGCTGACGTGGTAGTTCTTGAAAAACCAAAAAAAACGGAGAAGGTTAAGGCAACAAAAAAATCCGCAACAAAATTATTAAAACCTGCTGGTAAAAAAGAGCTTAAGACGTTGTTAAATCCCTCTGAGGAGACCCAGGTTAAAATCATTAAAGGCAATGAAGTAAAGTTTACCAACCTGAGTAAAATTTATTGGCCAAAAGAAAAAATTACCAAACGGGATATGCTGAATTATTATTATCAGGTGGCACCATATATTTTGCCGTATCTTAAAAACAGGCCGCAATCATTGAACCGGCATCCCAATGGTATCACAGGTAAAAGTTTTTATCAGAAAGATGTAACAGGCAAGGCTCCCGACTGGATTAAAAAATACAAATACCGAAGTGAAGATGAACCTCAGGACAAGCATTTTATGGTAGCCACTGATGAATCCAGCTTGTTATATATGGCTTCATTGGGTTGCATTGAAATGAATCCCTGGAGCAGTACCATTGAAACACCAAATCACCCTGATTGGTGTATCATTGATCTGGATCCGGCTGATAATACTTTCGATCAGGTAATTGAAGCGGCACAGGTTACACGACAGGTACTGGAAACCATGGGAGCAAAATGTTATGCAAAGACCAGTGGATCTACCGGCATTCATATTTATATTCCGATGGGTGCTAAATACACCTATGAGCAATCAAAGGAATTTGCCAGAATTATAGCAACCATGGTTACCAGGGAACTTCCTAATTTTACCAGCATTGAGCGTATTGTTAAAGCCCGAAAGGGGAAAATGTACATCGATTTTCTTCAGAACCGGCCCCAGGCAACTGTTTCTTGCGCCTATTCGCTGCGTCCAAAGCCGGGTGCTACCGTAAGCATGCCCTTGCATTGGGATGAAGTCAAAAAAGGTCTTAAAATGTCAGACTTTACTATCTTTAACGCCCTGGAAAGAATAAAAAGTGAAGGAGATATTTTTAAAACCGTATTAGGCAAAGGAATCAACCTTGAAAAAATTGTAAATAAACTCTGATTTATGTTCACTGCAAAAATTATCCGCCACCGGCACAAGTATCATCATTACTTGAATGAGGATCTGAAAACTGTTACTGAAGAAACGCACTTTAAAATTGTATTTTCACATCCCGATGAGCTGGAGCTTTTTGAAAAATGGTGCGTGAAGAATAAAGGAAAGTATGATTACGATAAGGAAAACAGTTGTCAGAAGGGGAAATTTCCCAAATTGAAAATTTTTAAGGAGGAAATTTGCTGGTGCGATATTATGACGTACTACCTGCTGCATGTAGGAAACTATAAGTATCATTCTTCACTTCATCCATATAAAGGAGAAGTTTATACCAGAGAAAATTGAGGTTTTTTTAAATGCGAGGTTATTAAAGATTTGATTTCTGATGCATCAACTCGGATATTCATCCGATCCCATGACCCAAATGAACGATTGCAGGTCAATGAAATCCCGTGGATGCAGTAGCTTGGTATCTTTTTTAATTTCCGCTGCAAATTGGTGCAGACTCTTATAAGTTTCCCAATTGGGTTTCGACAGATAAGTGAAATCGAATTGGTATTTTACGGAGGCAGCCTGCGTTACTCGTGGTTTAAGAAATAGGTGCTCGTAGGGATTTCCTATAAAACCGAATACTGTAACCAATGGCCATGTGAGCACCCTTGTTTGCTTTCGCGGAAGCCGGGCAATTATATCAACAAATCGTTCAAACCGGATTTTCATATCCTCTTTTCCATATACATAATCATATAAACCGGTAGCAAAAAGTTTGGCGCCTTCTCCTGATTTCAAGGCATCGCGTAAAGCCATTTTTTCAAATGAAAATAGTAAATTTGTACGCGATTCAATTTTCACTGCTGTCATGGCAATTTCAGCATACTTTCCATTCTTTAGCAATTCCAGGTATTTTTCGCGGTTCAGCGCCTCATAAAAACTGAGATGAGCATCCAGTTTATATTGTCTTTCCCAATCTATATATTTCTGATCTTTATATCCCTTTTTAAAATACCGTAGAAATTTTTTAATGCAACGTTCGCGTGCCTTTTCAACCATTCCAGGTTTTTCTGCTATTAGTGTTTTCATAGGAATGAAATGACAAAAATTGTGCAGAAGTTTGTATAGTGCAATACGGTTTGTATTGGTCCCGAATTCCTAATTTTTTAGTGTTTGTTGGGGAAAAGTTTTCATACATGGAGTATATTTATAATCAGTAACATATTGATATATTTTCTTTCGGGAGGCTGTGTATACAAATGAGGTATTGAGTATATTTGACCGTTTTACTATGGATCATTCAAAGCAGGCCGTTTCTATTTTTAATAAACTGGCTAAGGAATACCAGGCCCGGTTCATGGACACCAGTATGTATCATGAAACTTTTGATATATTTAGTAATGCAATTACATCAAGAAATGCGACGGTCCTGGAACTTGCCTGTGGTCCCGGAAATATCACAAGTTACTTGTTAGAGAAACGTCCTGATTTGATCATCACCGGCACCGACCTTGCACCCGAAATGATAAAACTGGCAGGCAACAATAATCCTTCAGCCCGGTTCCAGGTATTGGATTGCCGGGAAATCTCAAAATTGCCTAATAAGTTTGATGCTGTTATGTGCGGTTTTGTATTGCCTTATATTAATGAAATTGAAACCCAACAATTGTTTAAAGATATTTATTTCCTGCTGAATCCCGATGGCGTTTTTTATCTAAGTACCATGGAAGGAAACTATAGTGAATCAGGTTTCAGAAAAGGTAGTACCGGTGAAGAAATATTTATGCATTACTATAATGCGAAATTTTTAAAGGAGACCTTGAGTATGATTGGGTTTGAAATTTCAGAGTTACAACGAATCGTCACCGCTAACGCCGATGGTACACCCACAACCGACTTGATTATTATTTCCGTTAAGCGGTCTGCCTGATCTTTCTAAATCTGCCTTATTTCATACACGGCTACCGGTTGAGCACATACTTTTATAAAGACCACGATGACAAAAAAGGAAAACTTTTCATGATTCATTAGCAGTGATACTTAACGAACCGCAACAACGAAATTTTTCACGCCGGCCTGTCCTTGGTAAGTATACGTGGTTAAACAGTAAAGCGTATAAAACCTACAACGAAGAAGTCATGTTTCATAAAACATGGCTGAAAGACCGACTCACCTGGCTCGACCGCACTATGCCTGAAAACTGTTCCAATTGAAAAATATCATTTAAGACGGTTCTGGGGTTATTTTTCCTCAAACTGAGGCAAAGGTGGGGAAAGAATTTGAGAAAAAAAATTAACCTAAGTATGTTGAATTTATTACATCTTTGGCCTCTCATGCTACACAAGGTGTAATTATTGGAGTACCCCCGGTCATGATTCGATAGTTAATTAATTTATGGCTTTTGGTGGATTAATATTTGCCTTTCTCAGGAAAATCTAAATGCTGAATAACTAACAATTTAAACTCGAAACTATGAGGTTCCAATTATCACTTTTAATGCTGTTTACTGTATTTTACACATCGGTAGTCTTTGCTCAGGTTGAAATATCAGCAACCATTCAGAATAATGCTTCAGATCTGGTAATCGTGGATTCAGCCAGGGTTACTGCCACGGTAGCTACACCTATTTCATCCGCTCCTCAAAACGATACAGATAAGCCTGAAATTTATAAATTAAATCTGGCTGTTGATATTCCTCTCATTGCAGTTACTGCCGGCTGGTCGGGATGGGCATTCACTAAAATTTATAATAAAGATCGATCAACAGAAGAGGAAATCAGGAACCTCGATAAAGCGGATGTTCCAAAGATCGACCGCTGGGTAGCCGGTAATTCAAACGAAAAGGCTGAGAAGGCCAGTGATTACCTGTTTTATGGAAGTATTCCTTATGTATTTACACTGTTTTTAGATAAGGAGATCAGACGAGATGGATTTAAAGTAGGTTTACTTTACCTGGAAGCCATGTCTATTACAGGATTGTTTTATACCGGAACTATTTATTTTGTTGATCGCTACCGTCCGGAAACGTATAATACCGATCTTCCTGTTGGAGATAGAACCTCAGGCAACTACAAAGATTCGTTTATGGGTGGCCATCCTGCGCTAGTCGCCACCAGTACATTCTTTGCCGCAAGTGTTTACGATCATTACCATCCGGAGTCAAACTTTAAATATGCATTATACGGAGTTGCAATAGCCGCCACCGGCACTACTGCTTATTTACGCCTTATAGCCGGGAAGCATTTTCCTACCGACCTTGCTACCGGTGTTGCTATAGGAACCTTGAGTGGTCTGCTGGTTCCCAGATTTCATAAGATCAATTCGGGTAAAGAGCAAAAGCTGGGTTTGTATCCATTTGGAAATGGCGAAATCAATGGACTGACTGCTATCTATAAATTCTAAACACTGTGTCAGTTTACATTGCAACCTACAAGACAATGCTCTTTCATTTCTGAGTCAGCGTCTTTCCTGTGATGAATGATCACTCTTTCAAAATGACCATAGAATTCAATTTCGAAATAACCTTCTTCATTCCAGATAAAATATTCATTCTCAAGAACGGTTGCTTTGTAATCTACCATATCAACCTTACTACCTGAACCGCTTACAATGTATTGCAGGCTGTCATTATTAAAATATTCAAGGGAATGTTCATGCCCTGAAACATAAAATATACTGGGACGATTCTCTTCTTTTAACAGGCTGTCGAGTCGGGTAGCCATACGGTTATAAGGCGGATAGTTGGTATTCGCATCAGCAAACCTTCTTACAAAAGTCTGCCATGCCACTAAAGGAAGTGAATGTTTTCCTTTGGCGAATATCGGATGATGTGCCAGCACTATTATTTTTTGCTTTTTGGCAATTCCGCCTTTAAGCGCCTTTTTCATATCCCTGTAAAAGGTATTTAAAAAAGCAGTATCAGGTCTTTTTTCACCTTCCTCAAGAATCAACCGGTATGTATCGATAAAAATAAGACGTGTGCGGTCCTTGTTATACTCTCTCACCACAGGTCCGGGGCGACCGCTGTCGGGCAAAAAAGTAGTGCCGTTGTTTTTCAGGGAGGTAAAATTTTTGAGCGTGTTCTCAACAAAACGTTCTTCTTTTAACAAGGCCTTTTTCCCTCGCCTTAAATTGGTAAGGTTCCAGTAGTCGTGATTGCCTGGGATAAAATAGGCGGATCCTTTATAATCCTTTAAAATGTTCAGTTGCGACATCATTCGCCTTTTAGTGATTCTACTTCCGTCAAACCCTTTAACATTCATAGGCAAAAGGCCGAAAAAAGCTTTTTTGTAACAGTTATCTCCTAAAAAAACAACTGCACTGTTGGGTGCTGCCTTAAGATCTTTTTCCAGCTCCTTCAGAGTAGGCCCTGTTTCATCATCCGCACCAGCATCCCCTATCAGGAAAAGCCTGAAAGTAGGTTCTTCAGGCAACTGGCTGAAAGCAGAAACTGTAATTAAGGTTGAAAATAAAATTAAAATCAATGATCGCATAAAAAATGAATTTAAATTAGTTTTAGTGGTTACACCGGAAATTCCCATATAGAACTACCTATCCTCCATTATAATGCCAATACTATATCCTTGTGACCGGGAATACTTTAATTGGCAAAAAAATTGTATTAACCTTCTGGTAACATATCCCTGATTTTAAATTTCCCTTTTAAATCGATCCCTAATTAAGAACTGTCATACATTATGTTTTTAACAAATAATTTGTTTAGCCCTGCAAATATTGGTGTGTACCTTTTCTGTTCGGTGATATTGTCAACCTGTTCAAATCCTATGTTTGCTCCTATTATTGTTCCCTATAAACTCACGGAGCCGACAGAGATAATTACGCTTAAAAAAAGTCTTAACGAAGTATCAGGATTGAACCTGGTCAGTGATTCGAATGCTGTACTTATAGACGACGAAGTTGGCACGCTCTTTTTTTATAATCTTTTGTCTGAAAAAGTAGTAAAACAAATTAAATTTTCAAAAGGAGGTGATTGGGAAGACCTGGTTGTTAAAGGGGATACTGCGTATGTTCTAAAAAGCAACGGAACCCTCTTTGAAATCACTCCGCTTAGTAATCCCGGGAATTTATCTATCACTGAACTGAAGACTTCCCTGTCGACTGCTAATGATACGGAAGGCTTGTGTTATGATTACAAACGGAATCTTCTTCTTATCGCATGCAAAGGGCGACCCTGGATTAAAAAATCTTCTGAACGTTATAGCGGTATGCGTGCCATTTACAGTTTTGATCCAGTTACAAGGAAATTCAATACAACTCCAGAAATCCTGATTGATATTAATAAAGTAGAGAGCATGGTTATTGGCATGCAAAAGAATGTAATAAGGAGAATTATGAATTTGTATAATATCAGTACCAAGCAATCTTTTCAGCCCGCAGGTCTTGCCATTCATCCATTGAATGGTGATTTGTACCTGGTGTCGGCAGTAGGAAATGTATTGCTTATATTAGATTCAGAACATAAACTTAAGAAAGCAGTTAAATTATCGAATAAAGTATTCAAACAGCCCGAAGGAATTACATTCGACCAGTCAGGAAATTTGTATATTTCCAATGAAGGTAAGTCAGGCAAAGGCAACATCTTAAAATTTTCATATAAAAAGCCATTGAGTTTATGAGGAAACTAAAAGCTAGTTTAATAATTGCTGTTTTCGCTCTAGGAGCCTGTAGTGCCCCGAAACCATTTTATGGAACAGGTGAAAAAAAATGGAGCGAAAAATCACTGCCGGATCATCCTGTCAAATATTCAGTATTTCTTATGGGTGGCTTTGACTATGAAGAAAGTCGTACACAGGAATCATTCGATTTGCTAACACGAATCTGGAATCCGGATGATACAGCACAAGCCGTTGTTTTTTTAAATGACCGCGTTTATAAAAAACGGAATCAAAAAGCCGATAACATTGGTAAAACAATGGCGGCAAAAAAACTGGATTCGCAACTTGAACATCTAAAAGAATCAAAAGGCAAAATTTATTTTATTGCAGGCCATGATCAAGCCAAGGGGAAAAGAAACTATACTCCCGGAGATGTTAAAAAATATGTGGAAAAGAAACTTGATAGAAAAGATCTTTTTTATCCTAAGGATGGTTGTCCCGGTCCCGATGATATTGAGTTAACCGATGACTTGTTGCTGATAACGGTAAACAATGATTATTGGTTATGGGATAAGAAAAAAGATCACCCCGATTGCGAAGTGGAGGATACTGAGGAATGGCTTGAGGAACTCGAAGAAGTCATCGATGACAACCAGCGCAAAAATTTATTGGTCGTGGGTCATCATCCCGCTATTAATCTGGGAAATTACGGAGGGTGGTTTTCGCTCAGACAACATATTTTTCCGTTAACGGAATTAAATAAAAATTTATACATTCCACTACCCGTTATTGGTACGTTGTATCCCATTACCCGCATTGCGTTAGGATTAAGAAAAGATAAAGCGTATCCACCAAATAAAAAATTGAGCAGAAGTCTTATCAGGACTTTTTACAAATATGATAATGTGGTTTATGCTTCCGGCCTTGAACAAAATTTCCAGTATTTTAAATATCATGACCAGGATTATATTGTGACAAATTCCGCTGATGAGGTTACCTGGACCGGCCGGATCCGATCTAAATTTACTTATCCTGAAAACGGTTTAACTAAACTTACCTATTTTGAGAACGGTGAAGTTTGGATGGAATATTATGCTGCCGGGAAAGATACTTCAGAAAATAGCGTAGTGTTCAGGAAACAATTGAAAAGTAATGATTACCGAATGCCTTTTGACAGCACCGCCATATCATCACGCAAAAATGTTTCTGACAGTACTATCACTCTGGTTGCTAACAGGGAATTGAAGGCTGGCGGGTTTAAGAAAATATTGCTTGGAGAACATTATCGTGGCGCTTGGACAGCTCCGGTAAGGGTTCCGCTTATTGACTTGCAAAAAGAACAAGGGGGACTGGAAATAACTAAAAAGGGTGGAGGAAATCAAACGAAATCACTTCATCTCCTAAATAAAAAGGGTGAGGAACTTACTCTCAGGTCAGTAGTAAAATATCCCGAGAATCTGTTGGGGCCCATGATGACTAATACTCTTGCGGCAGATGTGGTGAAGGATCAAACTTCTTCCATACATCCTTATACTCCATTTGTAATTGATAACCTTTCAGATGTAGCAGGCATACTTCATAGTGATCCTAAAATAGTTTTTATTCCTAATGACGAACAGTTGCAGGAGTACAGAGAGGAATTTGCAAATACACTCGCTATATTTGAGAAAAAAGCTGATGGTAATATGGCCTCTGTAGATAATTTCCTGTACGTTGAAAAAGCCATCGGCTCTGATAATCTGATGAAACTTCAGAAAAAAGAAAACAATACATACATCGATGATTATGCCCTTTTAAAAAGCCGATTGTTTGATATGTGGATTAACGACTGGGATCGTCACCAGGGTCAGTGGCGTTGGGGAAAAGTAGAATGTGATGAAAATCGTATGGCCCGTTGCAAAAAACTGAATGCAAAAAAGGAATATTATATTCCCATACCCAAAGATCGTGACCAGGCCTTTGCACGTTTCGATGGTGTAATTCCATGGATTGCAGGCCGGCGCTGGGTGGCAAGACGCTTTCAGCATTTTAGTAATGAGGTTAAAGATGTAACCGGGTTGAATTATAATGCAAGGAATTTTGATCATGCCTTTCTTTCGCGATTATCACGGGAGGACTGGAATCGGATTTCTTCGGAATTGCAGCAGGAACTCACTGATAAAAAAATAGAAAATGCAATCCGGCAATTTCCTGATACCATCTACAAAATCGACGGGCAGGATATGATAAATACACTTAAAGCAAGAAGGAATAATATGTCTTCTTTTACCAATCGTTATTATGACTTTCTTTCACGCAATGTAGACGTAAGAGGTAGTAATGAAAGAGAAGTTTTTATTATTAGCCGAATTAATGATGATTCCACACAGGTAAAAATGTATGACAGCAAGGCTGTAGAGGAAAACTTATTGTATAGCAGGACATTCATTACCGGTGAAACCAAGGAAGTGCGTATTTATGGCGGTGATGGTGATGATGTTTTTGATGTAAAAGGAAAAGTGAATAACAGCATCATTGTTCGAATTATTGGCGGAAAAGGAAATGACAGCATCGTTGATCAGTCGTTCGTTAAGCGGGGTTGTCGAAAAACGGTGATATATGATGAAAAGAAAAAAAATGAAATTAATTTTGGCCGTGAATCAAAGAACATGACGTCCAAATCATCTTCTGTAAACGATTATGAATACGATTCCCATCCTTATGATCTTATAGCACCTGCAACATTTTTCGGTTACAACCGTGATGACGGAGTTTTCCTTGGAGGAGGTGTGCTGTTAAAAAAACAGGGTTTCCGTAAAGAACCCTATGCATATATGCAACGTCTAGTCGCTAATGTTGCCCTGAATGAAAAATCTTTTAATCTTCGTTATCTTGGTGATTTTATTAAAGTATTCGGAGTATGGGGTATTCATGCGGAAGCAGAAGTACTTGCCCCGAGAAGTACCACAAATTTTTACGGACTTGGAAATGAAACGGTGCGGTTAGTTGACGATGATGATTTTTACAGGCTGCGATATAATAATGTTTTTGTTTATCCCGGCTTCAAGCGTATAATCAGAAAGTCTCATTCTGTTAAAATTGGTCCCATTTATGAGTATATCCGGGTTGATAGAACTGAAGGACGTTTTATCACATCACTTCAGGGAACGCCTTACCTTGGGCAGGCTGTTGCACGTAACCTGGGAGGAGTTAAGCTGGAGTATGAAATTCAAAGTATCGACGATTCGGTTTTGACATTCAGAGGTATAAAATGGCGCCTCGCAGCTGTCACGCAGACTTCACTGGATGGTGACGATTACAACACAACCAATATTGAATCCAACATAAATATTTATGTCCCTATCGCAAACCGGGCTACTATCGCAATTCGTTTGGGAGGTGCTACCCGTTTAGGTGATTATGATTTTTTCCAGGCTAATACTCTTGGAGGATATACACTCAACCGTGAGTCGGGTAACTTAAGGGGTCACTTGCGTGGAAGGTTTTCGGGACAGACTGTTGCGTATGTCAATACTGATCTGCGAGTGAAATTATTTACCTTTAAAACGTACCTCTTTCCATCTCACTTCGGGATCATGGGATTTTATGATACAGGTCGTGTTTGGGTTCAAAATGATAATTCTGACAAATGGCATAATGGATTTGGTGGTGGAGTATGGATCGATCCGTTTGCCCGCACAATAATTAACCTCAATTATGCCGTTTCTAAAGAAGAAAAACTGGTAACTTTAGCAATTGGATTTTTATTTTAAAGATAAGACTATGAACACGAATTTAATTTTAAAAATGCAACTGTTGGTGATAGGTATCATACTAGCAGGCAGTGTGAATGTAACCGCACAGCGTAAAGCACCAAAAGACTCTCTTCATGATTTTTGTGTGATCTGCACCGATCGTGATCACCTGATAATCAAGCCCCCCTATAGCAGAACCTTTAAAAAGGAGTTGCCGTTTATAGCAACTTCCGCTGTAACATTTGCCGCAGGATTCCTGATTCAGGGTCTTGATTATGCCAAGCCTTTTTCAGAACAGGATCTGATTGACAACCCGCTTGATGTTGATGACATCAATTCTATTGACAGGAGTTCGGCGCTTAACTGGTCTACCACGTCAGGGAAGGCCAGTGATTATGTGTTATATACCACCGCATTGCTACCTGCTATATTTCTTTCAGAGCACCACACCAGCAGGGATATAAGAACGCTGTTAATTATGTATGCAGAAGTTTTTACTTTTAATTACGGGCTAACAGAGATCGGGAAAAACCTGGCAAAACGCCCTAGGCCTTATGTTTACAATACGGAACTTCCGCTGGATCAACGGACCAATTCAACATCGAGGAAATCGTTTTTCTCTGGACATACATCACAAACCGCTGCGGCATGTTATTTTTTCGCGAAAGTAATTACTGATTATCATCCAACACTCGACAGAGCCTATAAAATTGGTTTATGGACTTTCGCTGCCTCGGTTCCTGCAATCAATGGATACCTGCGTGTTAAAGCCGGCAAACATTTTCCGACAGATGTAATTACCGGATACGTAATCGGTGCAGCTTCAGGAGTTATTATCCCGCAACTGCACCGTACAAAAAAGTCAAAAGATTTGAAAGAAAAATTGGATATTGGTTTGCTTCCCTACAAGGATGGTTTTACGATGAACCTTGTATATGGATTTTGAAAGATGATGATTTTATTAGTTGATTGATCAGGCTACCAAACCTTCGCTTTTGGCAGTTTCTTCCCGGTGTTTTTTTGGATACTCGTGAAAAAGTAATTTGCCATTACCCATATCCAGTTCACTCCATGTTTCTGTATCGATTTCAATAGCCAATGATCCACTGGTAGGAACATTTTTGATGGTTTCTATAGAAAGATAATTTACCAGGTCGGTCAATCCCGGATTGTGAGACACTAAAAAAACAGTATTGTATTTGTCATCAATATGTTTAATCACACTCAGAAGAGTTGATTTAGATTCCAGATAGAGATTCGAATCCGAAATGATGTTTTCGGTATTGATTTCAAATTCTTTTGCAATGAGTTCCGCCGTTTTCATGGCCCTTGTAGCCGGGCTACTTAAAATGAGATCGGGCACCAACTGAAGATTTTTAAGCACCTTCCCCATAATCGGGGCTTCTTTGAGTCCTCTCTTGCTTAGAGGTCGTTCGATATCCCTTATTTTTTTACTTTTCTTATCGGATTTAGCATGCCTGATGAACACAAGGGTTTTCATAATGTTTTGTTTAACGGGTAAATCTGGATTAGTATAAATTTTTAATATGGACTTGTATCATACGGTATCAAAATCAGTGCCTATCCTACAAAAGTCAACAGGATAGGATTAAAAGAGGCAGACAGCTGCTTTATTAAGTAAATAAATTAGGGCACACATATTGAATATAGCATTAATGGGATCATATATTGGGAAATGCAACCTTTTGAAGAAGCTACGTTTCCTGGATGCAACAATAAAGGTCCGGTTTTCCACATAATGGGGAATAATATACAAGAATAGAGCAATTTTATGGGAACTTTAAATGAGAATGGAGCAGCTTTAATCTGCATCCCGGATATTTCCGGATTTACAAAGTTCATGGCTGAAAATGATATTGAATTCAGTCGAAAAATAATTCCACCGCTATTACGCACTATCGTAAATGCTAATTCCATTAATATGATAGTTGGAGAGATCGAAGGAGACGCTGTTGTTTTTTACCGGTTTGGAGTTTTGCCACCTCTCACTGATCTTATCAGGCAATGCCAGGACTTTTACGATAAGTTTAATGAAAGTCTTAAAGACTTGATGGATGAATACGTAGATAATTTTCATAAAAGTATGTCTTCTGAAAAGCTGTCTGTTAAAGTTGTGTGTCATGCAGCGGAAATAACTTCTACTGAAATTGAAGGCATAACTAAATTAATTGGCGAAGATATGGTTGTAGTCCACAAACTGCTAAAAAATAGCATCACTGAGATGGAATACATCCTTTTAACTGAAAAACTGCTGGACTGTTATACGGAAGAGGCGAAGCAGATTGCAATGTCCGGATATACAATTAGAAACGGGAAAGATGTTTATGAACATATAGGCACTATCAAGTATTCCTACATGTCATTCAAATCTGCAAATCAGGTTGCTAATGATACGATGCCGGCATCAGAACCTGAGAGTTAATACCCTAAAATAATCAGTACAGGAATTGCCAGTACAGCTATCACAATACCAAACATAAATACATTATAACAAATACGAAGAAACTTGTATTTTGTGTGCAGCACAGTGCCCAGAGTGTAAAAATCAATGAACATGGAGTTGTGAAGATATTCCTGGTCGACGAGCAGTTTACGGATTCCCCAGTCAAAATCCTTGAACTCCATTTTGGAAAAATTTCCGAAGAATAAGAGATTGGCTTTTTTATCTTCAATATCCTGCTTTTCCACTTTTCCGGAAGTTACCTTAGGACGGGTGGAAAGAGCTGCGAAGACAATTGTAATAAGGCAAACTACAATAAGGATACTGGTAGGAATAATAAAACGCAATGTATACTCAGAAGAAGATGCAACGATTCCCATGGTGAGGGAAATTATTATTGCATTTAGCGAAAGCATAATATTTGCTTTCCTGTCGGCTATAGCGTTCATGCGCATATGGTTTGTAGCAACGAGCCGGTAAATTGTATCAAATTCCTTTATGGCAATGGCTTCTTTTTTTTCAAGGTTTTTTTGCTCTTCTACAGCCTTTTTAATTTCTTTTTTATCTTCCTTCTTTTTCCCTTCAGGTTTCATATCTTCATTTCTGGTTTTCGTGTTTGCTTCTTTGTAAACGGCTCCATTCGATCTGGCCATTCCGTTTTTTTCTTGTGATGAGTCATTCATAGATTTTTCTAATTGTTCTGTTGAAGGAGTATTTAAAATGAATGCTTCGTCTTTGCGGTAATTCTTTAGTTTTTTCTTAATCTTTTTTATGTTTTCTGATTTTTTTTCTTCGAGTTTGTTTCTGGAGTAGGAGGTATAATAACGGTGGTTCAGTAAAAATTTGAGTTCTGAAGTGAGCCACTCCTCTTCGGTAGGTTTTTTACCCCCGTAGTTTACAATTTCATCGCGCAAAAGTTCCGATTGCATTAAGTTATCAGGACTGGCAAGATTGATATAATCAGCATCATGCAACACCTCTTCCATCAGGTTACCCGGAATGTGATTGATTTCTGTTGCCAGAATATTATCCTTAACAAGCTGGATTTTAGATTCCGGGAAGTGATTACCCCTTAAAAATTCTTCGGCGAATTGTGCACTGTGTGCTTCATGATTTTGCTTGTCTATCAGATAGCCGGTATCATGAAACCAGGCTGCTATGAGCACCGCTTCCATTTCTACATTGTTCAAACCGGCAGCTTTCCCTATTTTTTCTGCAGCTTCCGCAACCTCTTTGGTATGTCCAAAAGAGTGATAAGTGGAACGCATATCATACTTTTCCTTAAAGAGAGCACTTACAGTCATCCTGACTTTTTCAATGAGAACTTTATCCATTTTGGGGTTGTTTATGCTATCCAATTAACTATTAGTTCACCGGTCCTCGTGTTCCTTCCCGGTTCGGTTCTGGAACCAGGATTTTTTGTTGCAAAGGTTCTTGTCGTTATAATTTCCATATCTTAAAACGATATACGTCATCCAGAAAATGAGAATAGGCGAAAATAGCAGCATTATAAAAGCGTAGTGGAATGCTCCTTCGAACTGTAACAATATACAGTACAGGAGGACATAGCCGCTTACAAAATAAACAGGATTAAATTCGTTCTGCAGCATTTTTCTGTGTTTACGGTACTATTGAAAATATCATACCAATTTGAACTAAAAAGTAACGCACCTCGGAAATACCAACTATTGATTACTTGATATCAAGCCCGACTCTCAGGTAACCAGGTAATTCAGAGATGCGTTATTACTATAGGGTGGCAGTTTAGTCGTGATCAACTAACTGATCGCGCATCGCCCTTACTTTATCATGATCTGCCTTAACCTGGCTATATTGATTTGTAATCATAGCGTGTTGTTCAGGGGTAAGATGCTGAAGATCGTCCTTCATTACTTCCTGATAGGTATCTACTGCATGGTCTTCTCCAAATTCACAGGAATTGAGAATTGCTTTGCGATCACGTGCAGTTAAAGCTGCTTTCACATCCATCCAAGCCCTGTATACTTTACCATCAGTGCGGGTTCCCTCTTCAGGTTCGCCACCCATGCGGGTAATTTCAGAAGCTAGTTCCTGCTTGCACTTGCGACTGGTAGTAATAAATTGGTTAAAGAGCATCTGAAGATCATTTTCATCAGTTTCTTTTAATGCAGTTTCATAACCGGCTATTCTGTCATTGTTGATTTCAACCAGCTTGTTCAGAACATCAATTGATTTTTCGTTTTTCATTTTATTTATTTTTAATATAGGTTAATTAAAGTACTTGATCTTGAAATGGGGAGAATTTTCCCCGAGACATCCACATACTCATCAAAATTCAGGAGTATTTTATGTTTATTTCTACGTATAATATATCCATCTTTACGCACCTTCGTTCCATTAGAAAAAACAACATCTTTCTCCAGTGGTTTAATAACTCCGTTTTTTACATAGACAGTTGTTGTACCAAATAGCATGATCCCATTGGGTAATGTAGTATCTATCTTCAATTCCGATGTCTTAGTATCAGGCCCTCCACTTAGGTCTATTCCCGATGGTGTGCTGTCATTGAGTGATGCACTGTTTGCTGAGGCTGTTGCAGGCATTTGAGCAAATGAAACAGTGTTTAATGCGATAAGAGCGATTCCTGAAATCAGTAGTCGCATGCTAGTAGTATTGTACATATCGTTATATATATTGGCGTACTGATTGAAATACAAAATTGGAGCCAAAGCAAATTGATGACCTGAATTAATTGTTATGTTTGGATGAAAACAATTAATTAATTATTTTTAATCCACTTACGCTCCTGAAAAGCCGGAGCTTTTGCCACCATTAAAGCTATTGCGACACGCGGTCGGTGAACGCGGTGGTTGGGATGACTTTCCACGCTCCCTGGGGCAAATAGATAAAATAATGCATTATTGATACCCCGCTGCTTTCAGAGGGGATATTCATTAACAGAAGCTAGAAATAATCAACACGAAAAACTTTTAATAACCATTTATGACGGAACTTAAACGATCACTAGGGTTAGCTGAATGTATATTTTTTGGAGTAGGTTCCATATTAGGTGCCGGTATTTATACTTTGATAGGCAAAGTTGCCGGTTTATCGGGCAATTTTATTTGGTTGTCATTTTTAATTGCCTCCGCTAGTGCCATTGCAACAGCCTTTTCATATGCCGAGCTCAGCGCAGCGTATCCCAAAGCTGGCGGAGAGTATGTATATGCTAAGAAGGCATTCGGAAAAACAACAGGCCTCGTTCTTGGAATTATCATTTCTTTAAATGGAATCGTAGGAGGTGCCACGGTAGCCGTGGGGTTTGCCGGGTATTTATCCACTCTTTTTGAAATCCCCACTGTTGTGGGATCACTTGGAATTATTGCTGTGCTATTCCTGGTCAATGTATCGGGTATCCGCAAATCATCGGTCGTTAACATCCTGTTTACCTGTATTGAAACTTTAGGGCTTATTTTCATAATTTTTATTGCAGCGCCAGAGATCGGGAATGTTAGTTTTATTGCAATGCCTGAAGGAGGAGTCAATGACATTCTTGCCGCAGCAGCACTGGCCTTTTTTGCATACATGGGTTTTGAAGAAATTGTGAAACTTGCCGAGGAGACAAAGAACCCTGAAAAGAATATACCGAGAGCTTTGTTTTCAGCAAGTGTTATTGTAATTATCATGTATTCCGTTGTAGCGGTTTGTGCAGTGAGTGCCATCCCTTACAGGGAACTCGGGAACTCCGACAGCCCGCTTGGCGATATAGCGGGGAAGTTCTACGGTCAAACCGGAGTGCTCATTATTTCCGTCATCGCATTGTTTGCTACTTCCAATACCATATTATCGAATATGCTGGGCAGTTCAAGAGTATTATTGAATATGTCGAAAGAAACCAAATTTCTAAGTCCTTTGGCCTATGTGGCACCCAAAAGAAAAACCCCGGTGGCGGCACTTACCTTAATACTGGTTGTGACTTCTGCATTTGCATTAATTGGTAAGATCGAAATTGTTGCCCGCATTGCAGTTTTTTTTATTTTTATTACTTTTATAATTGTTAATCTTTCAGTAATTGTTTTAAGATTTAAGGAGAAGTCATTGAAGCGACCTTACAAAATTCCTTTGAACATTAATGATGTTCCGGTTATCAGCGTCTTGGCAATTTTGCTTACGCTGACATTATTGGGTTATATGATTGCGGGATTATTTTGAAATGTAAAAGAAACACAACGGAGAAACGAGAGAAACTAAGGTAAACGAAGAGACTCTAAAATGGCTGACCATGTGTTTGGCTTATTATTTTCCGGCCTATAATAGGAAAACTATTCATCAATCGTATAGTGAAATTAGTAAGAAGCGGATATTCAGATAATTTTTGAAAATACCGGCTGAGCTTAATGCGGGATGAGAATTCCTTATTCCAGAAATCAGAATATGACCGCATCAGTTGTTTGGTCGGTAATCCTTTTGAAAAATAGTAATCAATAGTTTCAGCCAGAGCTGAAGCTGATCGAAGAGCAATGCTCATTCCGTTGCCCGTAATAGGGGCGATGCTGCCGGCAGAATCACCAACAAATATAGAATCTTCTGAAACCGGGCTTTTTATAAGAAAATTTATACCGCTTATAGTAAGCGGATGCGCAGTCTTAAATTGCGCATAGTGAAAAAGTTTTTTTAATTCTTTGTTTTGAAATAATACCGAACGCTCCAGGTTAGGAATGGAATTCCCGGAATTCTTGAGCGCTTCGGAATTGACAATATAACACAAACATGCCTGTTGGTCTTCAATAGATGAAATGCCACAATATCCTCCCGGGAAATTATGAATTTCAATGAGTTTTGGATTCCGGTCAAGGGTTACATGGTATTTTATTCCAATGTAATTCGTGTTTCCCAGTGAAGTAACTGTACGGGCTTGGGTTTCAAAATTTGATTTCCTGCCGGATGCGTTGCAAATCAGAGCAGCTTGAATGGCTCCTGCATTGGTGGTTATGGTATAGTTGCCCGATTTTTCATCTAACATGAAGTGGGATGCTTTACAATTCAACATTACAACAACTCCCAGTTCGGTCGCCTGGTTGTAAAGCATTAGTTCAAGTAGGTACCGACTGATTCCAAAGCCACCAGGATCCAATTTTGTTGAATAAGAAATATCGCCAGTAGAGCTAAGTTTAAATTGGTCGATCACCGGTAGCTGCAGCTTTGACAGAACAGGACATACACTTTCAAGGTACGCACGGGATTCCATTGAAATGTATTCTCCACATACTTTGTGTCGTGGGTAGGATCCTTTTTCAATAAGCACCACATCAAATCCGCGTTGACGCAGATCAATGCTTAATGAAAGCCCGGCAATTCCTCCTCCAATGATGGCAATTCGTTTCATCTTTTAGCAATTACAATGTATCGGAATGCCCAGGTCCATTTTACGGTGTAATCACTGAATCCGGCAGCTTTTAATAAGGCAATCAGTTCTTTTTTCCGGAAACCTCTTTTTACAGATATGGGTGCATCGTTTTTTACCAGCCAGGAACCGGAAAATAATCCGGTAAGTAACCGGATGCTTTGGTAGGCAAACCAATGACGGTGTAAATCATTGATCAGTAAAATGCATTTATGAAAACGTGCCATTTGAAACAAATGAATTATTTCTTCATCATCCAGGTGATGTAAAAATAATCCGCAGTGAATTACGTCCATCTGCTCCAGCATTTCAGGAGAAAGATCACGATAGTCTTTGCAAATCAGACTTTTGTTTTTCAAAGAAAACAAAATCGCTTCTGCATATTTCAGGCAATCGGGTTTCAAATCGACACCATGAAACATAAGGCTTAAATTCCTTTCCTGCGCAAATTTGGATAGATGTAATATGGAATCGCCTCCACCAAAACCAACATCCAGGATATTTTTAACTGACGGATTGGAGCGTATGATTTCAGCCATACCCATTACTGAAGCGCGGTGGCCTCCCAGTAATTTATTGATTGTGGCTAATTCTGCTAAATTTTTAAACAAATCCCCTGTAGAAATAGAATTATTATCCAGGAATTCGGATTCATTAGATCTGACTGTGTACAACATTGCTTTTATATAACATTTTATTTATTTGGGAAGAAGTGTCAACCGCTGACAATTGCATCATCTCAATATTTAAGCCAGGCCCGAAAGCACACGAAAAAATCGATTCATTTCCTCCTGAAGATGTTTCTTTTATGCGATCGAATATTTTTTTAAGGATGAAAAGAATGGTAGGGGATGACATATTCCCATACTCCTGCAAAATGCTTAACGAATCCTCCACATCTTTATCAGATAATAACAATCCATGCTGAACAGCCTGAATAATTCTGATTCCCCCGGGATGTATAGCCCAATGGTCAATATGCGGACGTTTCTCTACAAGAAACCTGCTGGTCTGAGAAAGAATATTGTCTTTGATGGCTGCCGCAATTTTACGGCTCAGGAACATCCTGAAAGCTGATGATGTAACACTCCAGGTCATGTGATCGAGTGTTCCGGGCACGTAGGCACTACCCATTGCGTCTATATGAAGCACAACTTTATTAGTGATATGAGGTGAATTATCACCACAAACCAACAGTGCGGCAGCGCCATCCGCGAAAATCAGATTGGCAATTACATCCTCCATATTGGTGGAAGCATTAAAATGTAGAGAACATAATTCTGTACACACAATCAACACACACGCTGTGGGTTCTGATTTGGTTATATGATTGGCCTGGTTCAGCGCTTTCAGCGCAGCGTAACAGCCCAGAAAATTAATGGCTGATTTTTCAGCATGCTGAAGATTGTAGTATTCCGAGATAAGAAATTCAAGTCCGGGAGCCATTAATCCTGTACAGCTCACGGTAATGATGTGGGTGATATCACTTGGCAAAAACAAGGTTTTTACCAATAGGGCATCAATAGCTTTTACTGAAAGCGGTAAACAATGTTCCGCATATAGTGACAGCCGGTCTTCTACACGCGGATTATAATCAGGTTCATGGAATAATTCCGTCCCATTACCTGTAAAATCCGGAATGCAGCTATATCGGTTGGTTATTTTGGAATTTTCAACAATTAACGGAAGTTTTTCCTTAAGTGCAGTAGCATTGTGCTGTTCTAAAAACCGGGAATAAAAATCAATTACCTGTGGATTACTGATGGCGTGATCAGGTACTGCTGTTGCTATATCGAGTATGTAAGGCATATTATTTAAATAAAAGAAGGATGAAGTATAAATTAATAAGGCTTGATGAGAGAATCAACATGATCATAGTGTTCCTGAAGTTGATATGAACCCGGTCACGGAAAGATTTGTATGCCCAGTAAATAAAAAATGCAATTGATGGTAACATCACCAGGTTAAATAGCATGAAATTCTCAGGGCTGTTCTGAAGTTTAAAAGCAAAATAGATGCTTAAAGTCGCCAGTAAAAAAAGCACTCCTGTAAAAATAAAAGTCCACTTTTCTCCTAGCAGCATACTCAGGGATTTTACGCCATCTGCTTTATCAGCCTGGTGTTGATATATTTGGGTAATAGGATATAGGGCACCTATAAAGAACGAAGAAGCCAATGCTGCTATAAGAACGGAATCAACGGAGGTTATAAGATGAGGAGCCAGTGCGTATATATTGGCCAGAAATATCCATGCACCCTGGAATATAAAAACTATCAGGAAACCAATGATTGGATATTTTTTTAACCGGATTTCGCGGTTGCTGTAAAGCCGTGATGCAATAATGTAACAGCTTACAAATACTGCAAACTGAATGCTCACTGCAAGTGATATTATGATAGCGACAGTATCCATAATATTACATGTAATTAACAGGTTTCTTTCAGGCAGCGGTGGTGACGCTAACCCGCCTACAGGTCCGGTATCACGATCATGATAGCTGTTATAGCCATTACTGGAAGGAAAAACCAGCACGTGCCACACTACGATCAATGCTATGGTGATACCTGAAATTTGGGGCGCAATAAAAACAAATGAAAATAAAGTTATTGGCAATAAAAATAATGAGAATGGAAATCTTAATAACGTTACTGTATTTTTAACAGCAGTCCATGTGTGCAGTTTCGTCGCCGAAATAGGAAAGACATGTTTAAGATTTATAATATCAGACATGTTAATTAGTTTTTATATTAGGATTAATAGCAGGACCATCCGGTTCATCCTTACGTTCTTTAAGAAATTGTTCACGCGGTTTTTCTTTATTAAGGTCTTCCATTTTTGCATATGCTTTAATGAGTGAAGCAGGTAATTCACCCTCATATTCAATTTTAAAGAAAGAGAAGCCATTAAATGGAACAATATCTTTTACAGGCAAAAATTTCACGCGATTTTTGGTATCCCCTTCCTTAAAATAGCTTGTAAAAACCTCCACGCGTTTTTCATGCAGTTGATTAAAGTTACGGTTAACTACGGTAGTGCCTATAAATCGCTCACATTTTTCTTGAATAGTGAAAACCAGGGAATCTTTAATATGACGGTGGATGTATTTAACAAAAGTGGAATCCTTAACAGACATTTTCTGTACATTTGCAGAATCTCCTTCAGAAAAATCAGCTAACTTCATATTGTTAATATCCAGGTAGAATTTTTTCTTGGCTTCAAAAAACAAAATATATTCTTTTTCCTTGCTCTCATAGAGCTGGGGATGCACTGAAATACTTGCATCAGGATTTTCTTTAAGAAAACCGGCGATTTTTTCAAGGAATTTTTCCTGGTCTTTATCCAGAATCGCGCGTCGCATATCCCATTTGATAGATAACGATTTCTCAATTTCTTTTTCAACATTTTTAACCTGCATCCGGTAATTTGTCCTCACTGGTTTTACAAATATGTTTTCGAGAACGTCAATTATAATATCTTTTATTTTGAATTTGGGGTCATTCAGATTTCCTTTGATGGGTATTTCGTAATCAATCACATTTCCTTGCTCTCTCACCAGGGCCATTACAAATCGTAATGGCAAAAATTTAATTTCCTTATTTTTCAATCGTTGTGTTAATCGAGGATCGAGTATCAGCAAATTATTCCTGCTACCAATCTCGCCGTTCCTTACCCGCCAGTCCCCCTTTAGCTCTACAGTTCCCCTGTCGAAGGGATAGGAGGAATAAGTGATGACATAGGGATTAAACATCGTGAGCGGAAGGTTATTCACGTCGTATTGGAGATCAAAATCGCTGCTGTCTTTCGGGTTAACTGCGATTTTAGCTGAAAAATTACCGTAGGGTTTGATGCCCGATCTTACCCTGAGATGCATCCAGCCTTTATTTTTATCAATAGAATCAGCTTCTACTATCAGCGGATTCATATCAATAGAAAATTTTTCGGACAACGAATAATCATTGTAACGAAGATCTGCATCATAAACTGCGAAGCGGTTAATTTTATAATGACTTTGAAAAAAATAATCTGAAATCTGATCAATGAAATCTGCGATCTCTAAAATCAGGTTGAACTGATCGCTGTTGGCCTGGGCTTCCTGTAAGTTCGATCCATTTGTACCGAACATGGTTTGCAGGTTATCAAGGTGGTCGTATTGTTCGAATTTGAAAAAGGGATGCCTTAAAATGAGTGAATCCCCGTGAAAAATGTATTTTTTAGGACTGATTTCAGTCATAGAAACAATCAGCTGGTCAAATGATGCATAATCCTCATTGAGTGTTTTGCCAAAATGAAAATCATTAATGGCCATCATTCCGGCTATTGTTACATCCTCCGGATCTTCATAAGAGCCGGATGTTTGGAGATCAGCATCCAACATGGCATGGAAGGTGCCGTAATTAGTCAGATCATTCAGATATTGTTCAATAATGTTAAGATCAAATTTTTCAATTTTAACATCCAACCGATACCTCTTGACATTCATGTTCACCATGAAGTTACCACCCATGTTTCCGCTGCCTACCCCTGAAACAAAATCAAATTTACCGGAAAGGGAATCAACCTCTGAACTGATATCTTTTATTTCGAGGTTAAACTTTTTAACGAAATAGTTTACGGGAATTACATTATCCCTGTAGTGAAATTCACCATCTTCGATGTTTATCTGCTTTACATGATACTTTGCAGGTGGGGTGGTGGTATCCGCTGTTACGGTAAATTTTTCAATCAGGTCATCCAGGTTCGATTTGTCTTTGGTCTGACTTATGATGATCCACGGTTCTGTGAGTGTTACCTTGCTAATTTCATAATTATTTTTGAGTATTTTTAAAACAGACAGATTTACGCTAAATCCTTTGGTGGCGAAAAAAATACTATCACTTTCATATTCAAAAATGTTAAGATTTCTGAAATGAATGTACCCTGTAAAGGGATTGACATATGCCAAATCCATGGTTATTTCCCTGCCTGAATATTTTTTGTCATATTTTTCAATCAGATGTTTTGTGATGGGTGATATGAAAACAATAACCAACACTATCAGTAAGACAATGATTCCAATAGTTATTAAAATTCCTTTTTTCAATCGCGACATATAATAAAAGATTCGGTGGCGTAGGTCTATCGCGGATATGCTAAAATGATGCCATCGGAACCATTGATTTTCAGAACGGCCGATTCTGATGGAAGAATAATTTTTTACAAGTTTATTCAGTACCGGAGCCCTTGCCACTTTGAAACCCTGACTTTCCCTATAGATTATTGAATCCGGGTGTTAATTTGCTCACACTGTCCTTTCATGTGTCAGAATCAGGAATTATATCCACATGGCGTTATTTCATTTATTTATAGAAGCCTAAAAATCAATCTGTTTTTAGACCTGTTTTCATGGCATAATTATTAATTTATTTCTATTGTCAGGGTTTTCAGTTTAGGAGTGATTCATAAGCAATCTGAGATAATATCCTTACAACTTGATCCGGGTAATTCCGGCGAAAGGAAAATAGAAAATCCAAACAAAACCTTCTGTGAAAGCAGAAGGTTTCTTTTTTAGATTGATCCGGTTTTTGTATAGCACTTTCTGAAACTTGATGATTAAACTATGTTTTTGGGAATAATTTTCTACACAATTACACTTTATAAGATTCTTCATACTACTCATTGCACTGCAAAAGCATGTTGGCATGTTTTTTATATATCAGTATTTAGATTTGACATTCAACAATAGACAAGCACTTATACAATTGTGTTAAATTAACCGGAGTAAAGCCGGTTCTAATATTAAGAAGAAATGAAGACGCTATTATTTGTGATTGCAGCAGGATTTCTATCGCTGAATGCAATTGAAGATTTACCAAACAAATATGCAGGACATTATTGTGCAGAAATGAACGATGGTGTATTTAATGTTGTGCATGAAGGTGGTATATTGGACGCAGATGTTAAGCTCGCTAATGGAACAACTGTTAAAACTGATGGGACTATCATCGCGAATGACGGCAGCATCTTTATGATGAGCATCGGTGACTGTGTAGATCACGAAGGTTATTTGTCAGATTCAGAACCGGATTCCATTTTAGAGAACAGCAATAAATAATTATAAATGAAGTTCAGGTACAAATCTGACTTAATCAGTTAACAAAAAATATATTTTATCATGCAAATGCCACCCAATACCCCCGACAAAAATATTCCTGTTAAACCCGATCAGAATCCTGATCCTACGCGGCCACGCCCAGGTGGAAATGAACCAGGTAAAGTAGACCCTACAAGAATTGAAGAGCCTGGGAAAACGGATCCAACCCGAATTGATAATCCACCTCCCATGCATCCAAATCCTGCACCTCAGGAGGGCGTATTGTTCTATTAGTTCTTTAAGTAATTTGAAAGAATGATTGTAAAAATTTTAATAACCTTTTAATTATACACAACTTATGTTATTCACTGATCGTTTTGACGCAGCACTGAAATTGATGCCTTGTCTGAGGAATCACAAAAATGAAGGAGCAATTATTTATGCTGTTCCTGGCGGAGGTGTTCCTATTGGCTACTATCTGGCAAAGGATTATAATTTACCAATGGAATTAATGCTTTCCAAGCGTATTAGTCATCCCGGTAACGGAACAACTATTGGCGCGGTAAATATGAATGATTATTTCGTTGAAAAGCGGACAAATTTTCCGGCTTCTTTCATTAAAAATGAAATTAGGAAAATACAGAAAGATTTGAAAGAGCGTCATCGGAAATTTATGGATGGACGAGAAACATCAGATGCTAAAAATAAAATTGTATACCTGGTGGATGATGGTGCGGCAACAGGCAGTACACTGCTCGCTGCTATAAAACAGCTGAAAGATAAGAATCCAAAAAAGATTATTATAGCCATTCCGGTAGCACCAGAAGCAACCATAAATAAATTGAAACAGGAAGTTGATGAAGTAATTTGCTTAAGAACAATTAAAAGTGTTATTGGTGTGGGGAATAATTATCTTAATTATTCGCAGGTGACCGACAAAGAGATATATCAACTGCTCAACGCTTGCAACGATAACAGAAATATTGCAGCATAAATTGTTAATATCTTGAGGACGTAATTCTACAGAAAGGGTAATAGTTTCAGTATAGCGAGTTCCGCATAAGAGTTATTTTTTGTGCGGAATTTTGCATTTATAAGTCCCTACAGTTCACAATTTGAATAGATTATACATTCTTTTATGATTCATTAGAAAAATATTTTTAATGCTGGCACAATTCTGATACTATAATTTGTAATTCGGTTTTATATTAATTCTGTAAATCTTATAAACTAGTATTTACAATTTTATCTGCGAAAGCAGGAAACCTGAAAGTACAACTCATTTATTATTTAACAGTTTAAATCTATTTTATTATGGCAAACGATCAAAATCAAAACAAAGGACGTTCAGGAAATGACACTTCTTCAGGAAGAGAAACTGAAGAGCAAAAAGGACGTAGCGGCCAGCCTGGACAATCAGGACAGTCAGGACAAGGTTCAGATACCCGTCGTGAAAGCGGTACCGATACAGGACGTTCACAGGGAACAACTACAGGATCACAGCAGGATCGTGAAACTCGTGAGAATGATGATCAGGAAAACCGTGGTGGTAGCCAATCTGGCGGAAACCGTGGTAACAAGTAATTCAACTTTTAAATTTAAAGTTCCGGGAACTGCAAAAATGTGGCTCCCGGAATTTTAATTTTTTTATCAAACAAAATCCCTCTTTTTATGAATATTGATAAATTTAAGTCCTGCATCGAAATCTGTTATGAATGCGCTCAACATTGCGATCATTGTGCAGTTTCAAGTTTGCATGAATGTGACGTGAATAAGCTTGTCAAGTGTATTGAGCTAAGCCTTTATTGTGCTGATATGTGCAGGCTTACTGCAAAATTTATGTTAATAGGAGATTTGTATGTTGACCAGGTCAGTAATTTATGTGCTGAAATTTGCGAAGCCTGTAGTAACGAATGTGCTAAACATCCTCACGATCATTGTCAGCGATGTGCTGCTGTGTGTAAGCGTTGTGCCGAAGAATGCCGGTCAATGATGGCGGCCTGAAACCCGTTATTTACAAGCAATGCGACGCTTTAATGAGAAAAATTGGGCAATTTAATTCTTGCATATCACTTTGAAATGCCTCATTGTTCCACACCATTCCCCACAATGTTGTAAACGTAATTTGATAGCGAAAAAAATCAGGATTTGCAAAAAGTAACTATTTGAATAAGTTTTTATTTGTTTTACAGACAATTACGAAAATTTCAGTGCTTATTTACTATGCTGGAATTTCTTTTCAAGCGCCATCTGGCATAATTCTTTCTTATTAACGTGTATTCTTAACCGTCTTAAAATCGCGGTTTCGTCCCGAAAATGAAAACCAATTCTATTTTGCTAGGAATTTATGTTGTAATAGCAATTGCTGTTATACACAATCTTTTTTCGGGTCCCCGGAACTTGAATGTTGATATTCAGGAAATTGTTATCCCGGAAAATACACTTAAACTAGAATTGCCTGCCACTTACTATGATTTTCTTCTGCCTGACCAAACATCATTGGATAATCTTTTTGTTTTTACGGTATTACCTGCCTACGACTTAATTAATAAAGATCTGTTTCCATTAGAAAGATATCCGGGAAAGGACTTCCAATTACAAGGTCGAGCAAGACATATTCTAATTTAATAGTTTTTTTCAGTTAATGTGTTTAATGCGAAATCCAGGCGGTTTCGCATTTTGTGTTTAAGTATTTAATGAATTGATTTTAACCATTTCCTATGAAGCTGCAGCTTTAGTATTGTAATGAATTTTTATCAGTTTTTGTGTACAACAGCGGTCATATAGTCTATAATAAAGAACGTGTTGAGAAGGCTGAAAAAGGTTTTAAAAAAGGAAGTTGCCTTTAGTGGCCATTTTAGCCAGGCTACTTAAACCTGGAAAGCAGGGCGATAACGGGTAAGTTGCGTTGATAAGGAACCGTAATCATGCGAGGACTGCCTGAAGTGCAAAAATTGAGGCATATGGTAAAAATTATACAGTGATTGTTAACCCACCATATTATTTAATTTATTTATTTTGTAGTTAATTTTACAATTTTACGGTAGGTAGTGCTTCTATCAATCTGATTCCTTTCATACAGATTACTTGAATCAAAACCGGTGCAAACGGCATGCGATGAAAACAAATAAAATGAGAAATAATTCACGAGTTTTAATTTTGTTTTTTTTAACCATTACAATGGTTGCCTCGTGCGATCAGTTCGAATATCATGCGTACGAAACAAATCGCTATAAAGCGCCTGTTGAAGCTTCGAACGTCTATAACCTTGAGCAGTTATTGAAAATCCCTCACAAGGATACTTTGCGACTTATTTTTACCGGCGATACGCAACGTCATTATGACGATTTAAAAGAATTGGTAAGCAGGATAAATTTAATACCGGACGTAGATGCGGTTTTTGTTGCAGGTGATTTGATAGAGTTTGGTTTATCAAATGAATTTGAATGGGTATGTGAAGAACTGATCCGCCTTAATGCACCGTTTCTTACGGTGATCGGTAACCATGATTGTCAGGCGAATGGACTTCAGGTATATCAGGATATTTACGGACCCTTGAATTATTCATTTACATGGAATAAATTAAGGTTTGTGATGCATAATACTAACGGACGGGAATTTGGATTTGATGGTACAGCACCTAATCTGGTATGGATGCAACAACAACTAATGGATGAACAAAATTTTGACGCCACTATTTTTTTATCACATGTTCCCCCGTTTCATGATGATTTTGATGAAAACATTGAACTTGCTTATGCCCAATTGGTGAGGGATGCTAAAAACACCTTGTTTGTTGCTCATGGTCATAATCATCACCAGTTCATAAGTCAGCCTTATAATGACGGCATTTGGTATCTAAATACCAGCAGTCCTGAAAACAGGTTTTTTGCAGATGTAAAAATTATATCAGATGGCTCTTCGATTCCTCGTTTTGAGTTCGATTTTGTTCGTTTTTAGTGGGTCATGCTTTGCGCAGATGCCCACTGACAGCACCATACAAAGAAGGAAATGGTTTGTGCCCGATGGTATCTTGATGCAATATGCAGGCGGGTCAGGATTGATTTCCGGTGGAGTGTTTTATCATGCATATCCCAAAACAGAATTCGCATTCACTGTTGGTTATACTCCTCCGAAATTTGGGAATATTACCACTTTGAATTTATACGGTTCCTATACGTTCCGAAAATATCATTATCATAATTTCGTATTTGAGTTCGTGAGTGCAGGTGCTTTTGTTCAGACTAGTATGGGAGATAGAATCTACCTGAAGTGGCCCGACCGGTATCCTGAAAAGTACTATTGGTGGAATTCCTCCATCCGTTTCGGACCGTTTCTGAACTCCCAATTAAGTTATTCCCCTCAAAAACACAAATTGGTATATACGGCGTTTTTTCAGTGCAATACCAATGATTTATACATTGCCACTTATTATCATAGCAGTAAGGCTATCCGGTTCTCCGAAATCCTTGTATTGGGTACAGGGCTTAAGATCAGTTTCAAAGAAAAACTTAGGCCTGAAAAGCCTTATTTTCCTGCATTTTAAGACTTACTTGGCATAATTTTAGGACTAAATACCGGATGAAAAAGTTCTTACTGACTGTCCTGTTTTTTCCGTTTTTCATGGCCGTGGCCCAACAGTCAGGAATGTTAAAAAAGGCTCATTTTACCTGTAGTTATTACGGTGAAGAATTAGATGGAAAAGTCAGGGCATTTAACGCTTCCGACAGTGCTTATTCCATAATTCAAAGTATAGTGGATATTATTGGCCTCAAACCGAATTTTGAGATCCGCAAGGCGGCTATTCCCAATGCCGCCGCTGTTACGTATGACGGTAAGCGATATGTGTTATACAATAGCCGATTTATCAATCAGCTAAATAAAGAAGCAGGAAACAGTTGGGCGGCAGTCAGTATTCTCGCTCATGAAATCGGACATCATTTAAATGGACATACTCTTGCTTCAAGCGGCAGCAGACCCGACATAGAGCTGGAGGCCGATGAATTCTCCGGATTTGTATTGCGAAAAATGGGTGCTACATTAAGTGAATCCCAGGCAGCCATGCGAATTGCATCCAGCATCAAAGCATCGCATACCCATCCGGGGAAAGCCGACCGACTGCAGGCAATTGCCAATGGATGGAACCAGGCGAATGCACAAATGGCAGGAAGAATAATTCCTCCCAAAACAAATACCCAGATCGAAGTTCCAGCCACAGTGAAAAAGCCTTCCGGCAAAGAGCCCACCATTCTCGCTGATAAGTATGTTGCCTACGATGTTTATTTTGATTCCGATCCACAAGCAGAATATTTTGTAACAATTCGTAATAACCTGGTTAAATTAGATGCCGGAAAAGTTTACCTGGCAGGAGTGATGGCTAAATCTAACAGGAAAAATTATCCAGCCATGTTTTACGATAAGGTGTATAATTATTTGTACATCACAAAAGATCTTGACATTGTTAATGGTGCCGGGAAAAAAGTTGGTACCATGAAAGGCAGATGATGGTTATAATGAATAACCCCGCCGCAAGCAGCGGGGTATCAGCAATGCAATAATTTATCCATTATCCCTTAGGAACGGGGATTAACCGTTAATGATATCCCCTCCGTTAATATGAATCATTTGTCCTGTCATGTAAGAACTCTCCTCTGAAGCCAGCCAAACATATGCCGGGGCAACTTCCTGCGGATATCCTGCACGACCCATTGTAGTATCTTTACCAAATTTTTCAAGATGATCAGCATCAAAAGAATAAATTACTAACGGTGTCCATATAGGTCCCGGAGCGATTCCATTGACACGGATCTTTTTCTCCGCAAGGTTTTCGGCAAGCGACCGTGTAAAAGTGACAATCGCACCTTTTGAAGCAGAATAATCAAGCAGATGACCGCTTCCGCGATAAGCTACAACAGAAGCCGTATTAATGATAACGCTTCCGGCTTTCATCACCTCGAGTGCTGCTTTGGTAAAATAAAAAAAAGAGAAAGTATTTACCGCAAACGTGCGTACTAGCTGCTCTTGCGAAATATCTTTTACTTCGGGTGCATCCTCGTGGGTTCCGGCGTTATTAACTAAAATGTCGAGGCGTTTAAAATGATCGTAAGTTTCATTCACCACCTTCCTGCAAAAGCTTTCGATACTGATATCACCTCTGAAAAGAAGGCACGCACTTCCCTCGTTCTCCACCATTTTTTTGGTATCGGCCGCGTCTTCATCGCTCTTTAGGTAAACAATGGCAATTTCAGCTCCTTCACGGGCGTAATGTAAAGCAACTGCTCTTCCAATACCGCTGTCGCCACCGGTTATGATAGCAACCTTGTTTCGTAGTTTTCCAGTACCTGTGTAATTTTCGCGGATATAGGGTTTGTCAAGATGCACTTGGAATTTTTCCTTATCCTTTTCACCGCTTTTGGAAATATCTGTTTGTTGATTCTGATTGTTCATTGAGAGGAAAATATTTTCAGGTTACTTTAAAAAAACCTGTAGAAAAATGATATTTGAAAAGTGTTGCTGCCTGCATGGTTAGCAGACAGCAACCTATTTTGGGGGAGAACTGTAAATTACAGTATTAAAAACTAAATTTAATTCATTCCGGATTTGTCAAGATCCTCTTTTTGAGAATTTTTGATGTTCATTGCCATTTCCAGGTGTTCCTTGATTCTTGGAAGTCCAGCTGCAAACAATGCGCTGATTTCTGAATCTTCACACTTGGCTCCTTTTTCAAAAAGCATTTCTAACTTTTTGTGGGAAGCTACCAGCATATCTATATAAGCCTTGTCAAGATCCATACCTGATTTCTTAGCGATATTGTCAACATCTTTTAGCTGTCCTTCGGTCAACTGAGCTGGAAGAGTAATGCTCATTTTTTCTGCCAGTTCAAGTATCTGGTTATTTAAATCGTTGTGTTCAGCTTCCAGGCGGTTTGCCAGTTCTTTTAGTTCCGGTGAAACAGTACGTCCTTTAACGTTTTCTGCAACCCTGATTTCCATCATGCCACTGCTGTAGGCTTCAACGAGTAGATCAGCATCTTTAGTATTTTTAAACTTGTCTTCGTTAACTTCCTTGGCATCTTTTTTTGTATTGGTTTGCGCAAAGGAATCGAATGATAAAAACAAGCAACTCATCAAACCTGCTCCGATGATTGCTGAATTTTTAAATAGGTTTTTCATGTTTTGGGGTTTTTGTAAAATGGTTTTTTTGAATACACAGGAAGAAATGCCTGTTCGATCTTTTACTTAGTAAAAACTGTGCCACAAAGGTTTCTACGGCAGCAGAATGTTCCTTAAAAAAATAATTGGGGAATTTGTTTTACAAATTTTTTCCTGATGGGAAAGTTAATTCACGCTATGCCTGTCAAAAAGTTTTTAGTATACCACTACCACCATTCAAAATCATTTATAAAAATGATTTTTTCAAGAGTAAAAATTTCCCCCGCAAGGGAATATGTTCTACATGAAAATTTTTAGAAAATATAACTATGATTGAATATCAATTGCTTAATCACTTAAGTTTCATATGGCATATTTTTTAATACACTTAAGAGTAATTTACTTATTATTTTAACTTAAAATCTCAATTTCATGTCACAGAACAAAATCAAGAAAGATAGCCGTGATGATAAAAAAACCGGTTACGGAAGCAGCTCCTTTGATCAGGATTCTTCTTCTTCAGTAGAAACGCCGGAATCATCAGCAACTAATGAATCAAAAACTCCGGGGAGCACGGATGCAGGTAGCTCTGAGTATTTAAATTCTGGTGAAGACAGTACCTCAAAATCCTACGAGACCCCAGTAGCAGGTCAATCAGGAAGCGGATCTTCCAGTACAGATAAGACAGGCAAATCTTCGGGGTCATCTGATTCCAGGAGTGGCGAAACTTCAGGACAAGGCTACTATGAGGAAACAACAGGAAGCCGTCCTGGATCGCAAACACAGGGACGCCAGTCAGAGAAAAGCGGACAATCCGGTTCTCAATCACAAGGACGTCAATCGGAAAAAAGCGGACAGGATTCTTATGGATCACGTCAGGGCGAATATGGTTCAGGTTCTCAAAAGGGTTCCGGACAAAATTCCTATGGCGGTCAAGGAGCAGACCAACAGTATTCTTCAGGCTTTTATGGACAGACTAATCAGGATCAGGTTGGTTACGGCCAGCGTTCCGGACAGTCGTCCAATCAAAATGAATACGGACAAGGATCGAATCAATCCGGTCAGAGTAATTACGGACAAAGTGGTCACAACCAAGGTGCAGGTCAGTCATATGGACAGGGCCAGTCTGGTCAGGGTTCTTACGGCGGCCAATCTTATGGTCAAGGTGGAATGAGCCAGGGATCTTATGGACAAGGCCAATCTGGTCAGGGTTCTTACGGACAAGGTCAGTCAGGTCAGGGATCTTATGGACAAGGCCAATCGGGTCAAGGTTCTTACGGGCAAGGTCAGTCAGGTCAGGGATCTTATGGACAAGGCCAATC
>JALYQW010000109.1 GCA_030855635.1 Bacteroidota bacterium
GAAAAGAACAAAAACAATCACAAAAAACTAACACAAAAGTCGGCTGAAAATGGGTGGTCAAGTTGGGGCGGAATTAGGTGGTCAATCTGAATGGGAATTTGGTGGTCAAGTTGGTGGGATTATCCAATAGCAAGATGAAGTTAATTCCAGTTGTTATACTATTGATCGGTTGTAACCTTGCCCATGGGCAGGGTTACAACCACCAATGGTTATTGGGAAATTATAATTTTGTTCAAGATCCAAAGGGACGAATGTTTATTGATTCAAATAACTTTACAATAATACCTGAAACCAGAAAAATGCCTTTTTATGGAGCACAAGGAAACATTTGTGATGCTAATGGAAATTTATTGATGAGCAGCAATGGAGTTTGGATAGCCGATGCAACAAACGATACAATGGTTAATGGTAGTGACATAAACCCGGGAATATATGCATCTAATTGGCCGAACGGATTTCCAATTTCAAATACAAGTCTTTTTTTACCCTATCCTGCAGACACAAATCAATTTCTTTTAATTCATCAAACTGGGGGTTATAACGGATTTGCTCCTGTTATGCCTTCAGAATTATATTACTCTTTAATTGATATTACTCAAAATAGCGGCCTTGGAGTTGTTACATTAAAAAACCAGGTTATTTATCAGGATACAATAGCTTGGGGAGTTGCAGCCTGTAAACATTCCAACGGTAGAGACTGGTGGGTAGTTACCGTAAAAGACAGTAGCGATCAAGTTTATATAACTGAAATAACGCCAGGAGGTATTCAGAATACATCATTACAGACTTTAGGATTTTCCCCTATTTCAATTGAAACTATTTCACAGTTGACATTTTCTCCTGATGGCACAAAATTTATTGCTTCAACCTATGACGATCCTATTAATAGGAACAGTTTTATAGTAATCGCTGATTTTAATAGATGTTCAGGAACGTTTAGTAATACTCAAACTATCCAACTTACATCCGGTTCATATTTGTGGGGACAATCTTTTTCCCCTTCTGGCACTTTTGCCTATGCATGCAACAGTAACCATATATTTCAGATCAATACCAATACGTATACCTTTGACACAGTAGCTACATATGATGGCTTTATTTCACCTGGACCCAGTTGTTGTGCAACAACTTTTGGGAATATGTATCTTGCAGCAAATGGAAAAATATATATCACAAGTGGAAGCAGTATTCGCCATTTTACAGAAATTAATAATCCCGATAGTGCAGGTATAGCATGCGATATTCAACAACATTCAGTATTTATTGGTAATTATGCACATCTACGATCAGTTCCTAACCATCCAAATTATTATTTAGGATGTGATACAAGTAGCGGCTGCCCATGTCTCACTAGTGATGAAATGGAAACTTCTGAAAATGATTTTAGATTTATGGTTTCTCCTAACCCAACCAGCGGTCCGTTGAAATTCGTTTACTTACTGCCACTAAACAAAAATGGCATACTAGAAATATATGACGTGAAGGGAATAAAAGTTTATTCTCAAAATCTTCCACCTTGGAGCACTTTTCAACATGTTAATTTAACTTTTCTAAAAAATGGAATTTATCATTGTGTAATTACATCAGGTAATGATAGATTTGCTAAAAATTTTGTAATTATTGGCGAATAAGCAAAACAAGGTATAAAAAGTGAACAATATATTTAGCACCGCATTACAGATTATTAGAAAAGCAATAATGTTTTTAGAGATTTTATTACACAGATTTTGAATTAGTAATCTGTCCCCTACTATTTCGACTTAATATAATACGTTCCCGCCGGGCAGGCGGTAATTTAAGGTTAAATTCAAAAGGTATTTTTCCATATGTTTCAAAATGTCGATTTGTTCCCTGACGATTCCGATCGATAGTGAAGACATTGATATTTTCTATTGGAATATATCCATAAACTTGTAATTCATATTTTGTACCAACCACTTTATCTATAATAAATCCTACTATGGCTTTTTTTGCAGAAAAATTCAAGTTCTCAAGAATTTGAATTGCTCTTTGTGGATATTCCGCGCAAACAAGAGCATTGAAGAACAACTTAGCACCTTAGATGATACGTGACTGGAGGCAGTCTTTAAAAACCAGCCCGGTATACGCAATGAGGAGGGTCTGCTGGACCTGAATGCCTTTTTGCCTACGGTGTAAAATACGAGCTACTTTTCCCAGGCATACAACCTGTATAAGCGCCGGATTCACCCCTGTTTTGTAATCAAGCACAAGGCGGGCGATAAAATGTTTATCGACTTTACGGGAGAAAAGTACCCCTATGTGGATATCCTCTCGGGAGAAATTAAGCAAGCTGAAATATTTGTAGCCATACTTGGTTGCAGTCAACTCACCT
>JALYQW010000124.1 GCA_030855635.1 Bacteroidota bacterium
GATTCGTATTCATCACATATATTTTTTTACAACTAAGGAAATCCCGTTTATCTGGTTAAAGATACGACTATATGTTATATTAAATTAACTTAGTAAATGGATGGAGATTTGCTAATTATAAATAGAACAATTCAAGAAAACATTTCACTTCCTCCTTTATGACCTATGCCCTCACCCCCGGCCCCTCTCCGGAATAAAATTCCTTTCTCCGATGCAAACATTTTGTCCGGAGAGGGGGGAGATCTTCGCTCGGCCTCACCCCCGGCCCCTCTCCGTAATAAAATTCCTTTCTCCGATTCAAATATTTTGTCCGGAGAGGGGGGATGTTTGCGCTCGTCCTCACCCCCGGCCCCTCTCCGGAATAAAATTCCTTTCTCCGATTCAAATATTTTGTCCGGAGAGGGGGGAGATCTTCGCTCGGCCTCACCCCCGGCCCCTCTCCGGAATAAAATTCCTTTCTCCGATTCAAATATTTTGTCCGGAGAGGGGAGCGATTTGCGCTCGGCCTCTCTCCCTTCTCCCGACGAAAACATTTTTGAAAATTCGTAATGTAATTTCGGGAGAAGGGGCGGGGATGAGGAAATCCACTACAATCTAGTTAAAGCAGGTGTTGTAATGCGACCGGGAGATCTTCGCTCGTCCTCACCCCCGGCCCAAATACTAGATATTTGCAATGGAACTTTACACCCTGCTGCCAAACTCCTGGAAAAATCCTGAGCTTTTAATTAACTTTTTTGTACTTTAGGAATGTGGTTCAGCGGATGCTTACGAATTTAAAATAAAAAAGATCCCTTGAAAAATCTTTTTATTTCACCGCAAAATCACCAGCTTTTGACTTACCCTATCAGTCCCTGCCGCAAGTGAACAATGATACAAACCATTATTCAAAGCTTGCAGCGGACGAAAAATTTATGTGACATCAGGATGTACTATGATACAATTCTAAAGCCGGATAGAAGTTATTGGGAAATTGCTGTATTCATAGGAAATTATGCTCACTTGGGCGCTGTTCCAAACCATCCCAATTATTATTTGGGCTGCGACACCACCCTTGGTTGTCCTTGTTTGATTACAGGATTGATAAAGCTATTCTTTTAATTTTAGTTTACAAACTTTACCATCAAAAACTGTTTCAAGGGTCATTTGTTCTTCTCTAAGTTCTATAATTTGCCATGTTATATTTGCTGGTATGCCGAGGGGAGCCATTTCAGGAAAATTTCCTAAAATTTGAATTACTATAACATAATTCTTGGAATTTGCACTATAACCACCCAGAAAACTGCAACTTCCCGCATCACGATTTCCATAAATATCACCATCAGTATCAAAAGTAATTTTTCCATAACATGGCTTTGACCTTAACGCTGCAGTAGAATCAGCCCCTCCTATTAAATATTCTCTACATTATAAGTGCCTAGTAATTGTTTCTCTACCTTACTTAATTCATCTTTTTTACAGGAAGAAATAAAAATGAGGAGTATCGCACTGAATAACAACAATAGACTATTTTTGCATCTCATTGATTTCTTTATTTAATTGTATACCAAATTAATAGAAATAAAATATTTTTAACAATAGGATTTGTAAATATATTGTTTCATTTGAAATAAATATATTTATTACATTTCAAATTTGAATTGGTTGAAACTCTTAATGGCTGCAATACGATCGTGGTTTGAATTCACGATCACTCCTTTCCAGAGTAAGAACCCATACCTAATCCTTCTCCCTCTGTTTTTGTTTCCATTCTTTTTTAGTCTCCTGGAAAGCTTTACGGTTTTCGCGGGAGGGCAACATGGTTTCTTTGATACCCGTAAGCACCGATTTCAATATGACATTAATAAATCCTTTTTGCATATCACGATCGACAGTAAATTGTACACTCCTGGGAGGTTGGCCTTCGGATAACGGATTGCTGGTGCGCAGGTACGTATTCGCTGCAAAAGCACCCAGTGTATTTTTCCATTTGGCTCGTTCTTCTAATTGCAAATCGATATTTAAGTCGTGGTATAAAAAAGTTAGTGCTCCTGACGCTCCTGTTTTATAGACTTTCGCATTGAACGTAATTCCGTCTACTTTGCCCGTATTAATTTTAGCAGGAGTGTAACTTTGAATCAAGGAGTTTAATTCGGCCATGTTGAAACGACTAATACTACCCTGCACCCGGAAAGCAGGTTTCAAATAATCAAATGCCACATTTACTCTAAAGTTAGCCTTATCCTGTACAAATGCTTCTGCGTTAACAATGAGTTGTGAACTATCACTCATATTGGTGAGAGTAGTTGCGTCAAGTGACATCCGGTTAACGGTTACCGACGCATAATTTCCTTCCGGTAAACGTTCCCTGTTCTTGATGGTAACATTGGTTGCATTTAACTTATTAACCCTGAAAGGAACCGGTATCTTTTGCAATTGCTGGGGCGGGTACCCGGGATAACGTTGTGGATCCATGGGCTTGGTTTTATCTTTAAATAAAGATGCTGCAAGCTTATCGATCATTAACTCTCCGATGACTATGTTTTGTTCATAAATCAGTGAATTAAAATCAACGTTGAGAAGATTAATGGTTTCAACTTCTACAGTGAAACGAGTGATTTGATAGGGATCCCGTTTCTGAAGTTCCTTTTCTTCTAAATTAGGTTTAAAAAAAGCATTCCTCATTTGCACCGACTTATTCCTATACGACAGGTCAAATACTTCTAAACCGATATGATAAACACTATCGGCGGTTTGAATTTCCAGTTCTCTCAGGGCAAGGTTGAAATCAGCAAAATGATAATTGAGCGTATCAATTTTTTTCTGAAAACGCAACGAATCCAGCTGGAGTTTATAATCCTTAAAACTCATACTTAGTAATCCGGATTCCTGAAATTTTCCATCGAATGATCCAATCAGCACTTCAAAGTCTTTACAACTGATCTGGTCCTTATCTAACTTTTGACTGAGTGCAAGATTGTCGAGAGAAATGTTAAGACTTTTAATAGAAAATTGTTGCTTCAAAAAAGTATTATTGACTTTTATTCCTGCATCAACGATCTGGAATTTTTTTAAAAAAAACGAAGTGATAATTCTTTTCTGTGCAGCGGTGTCCTGGAGATTTACTTTCGTAGAATCTATATAGGGAAACAATAGTGGTAACTTCCCTCCTATCGTCAGGGCTATTTCACCACGAAGAATGGCAATGCGGTCGAGATTGAGCCGGTCGAATTTCAAAAGTTCCATCAATTTAACATTGATCAATTGCAGCTGCTCGGTTTTTAAAACCAGGGTGCTGTTTATGTATGGGTAATCCGCTAATGGAGTTTCCCGGGGTTGCATTACAACATTAATCACATTAATATCACCATCGAGCAAATTCACGCGAAGCTTTTCAAACTTTAGTTCGTAAACATCAGAAATAACATTGGATTCGAAACTACGGTGGAGTGCAGTAGAAAGCAACTGGTTAAAATTATAATATACAAAAAAGCCAATCAGCGAAACTATCAATACAATGATTGAGCTGATCCAAAGCCACTTAAAACCTGGTGATGCTGTTCTCATAAAATTTAAATATCCCTGCTGAAAAATACACAAAGACTTGTCAATTTTCCCACAAGATACTCATTTGAAAGCACCCGGTGTGAAAAGGGTTTTGTAAAACCGGCTCATTCCATTATCATACCGGTTCATTTCCTTTAACAGGAAGTCCTTATTGGCCAGAGCAGCTGAACAGGTAATAAGTCCGGTTCTTTTGCTTGTAAAATATAAAATCCCGTTCTTAACATCACCTAAGGGCAATAATCCCTTTGCGGAGAATTAATCCCTTTCCCAAGATTAACAGGGGCCGACCAATTCCTTGTACGGACTCCCTTTCCCACGTTATGACTTAAGTATAAATCACCGCTTCCAAAGCCACCTTCCCGGTTATAGCATGTAAACAACATGTACGTTTCATCGGGGGCGACAAAAGCATTGAATTCATAACCGATGCTGTTTACTGAATCACCAACTGAAACAGGATCAGTATATTTTCCATTTGCAAACCGGCTTACAAAAATATCATCCTTCCCTTTCGAAAGTGGACCGTCGCCGGTAAAATACAGGTTCCCGGATTCCGTTATAACGGGATAAAATATATTTCCTGCAGTATTTACCGGTGAGCCCAAATTAACAGGTTGCGACCAGGCATTTTGCATCGAACTTCTTTCAACCACCCAGATATCATAATTGCTGGCATCCGTTTCACCTTTTGTACCCGGAAGATCGGAAACAAAAAACAGTCGCAGTCCGTTTGGAGCAAAGAAAGGTTCCGGGTCGTGAAAGCGGCCCGAAAACGAGGCAACTTCCGGTTCACTCCATTTGCCATTTACGTTATTACAGAAAGCTATTGCGGATACTTCACCAAGATAACTCTGGATTGTGAAATAAAGTTCTTTCTCATCCGGTGAAAATGTAATATCGCGCACCCCGGGAAAACCGGTTACTATTTCAGGAAGAAATGGTGATACAACGGATTCGGCACCCTGGCTGTAAGTATTAGGTGCAGTTCCTATTCCAAAAAGTAAAAAGAAAACGGCATATATTATATTTTTCATATCTTTTTAAGATTTACCGGATTAAAATTAAAACTTAACTCCCCGTCAAATACATCAACAACACACACATGTGGTTAATCATAAACACGCAGTATCTTTTAATTGAGGTATTGCTACTGAATTTCCCAAATAAAATGACTCCAGGCCTTTTATGTAATTTCTATGATCAAAATTGCCTATGCTCCTACGGGCATTTTCCGACAATATTCCATACCGGGTGTTATCCATAGAGTAAATTTCCAGTAACCTGTTTCTGAAATCGTCAGGGGTATTACAAAAATAACCATTAACACCCTGCTCAATAAATACATTATTCTCAGCGATATTAGTACTAAGCACAGGCACACCGTTATTCAAATATTGCTTTAACTTAAATGCCGACTTGGCACGCTGTGCCTCGGTATTAAGCAAAGTAGCAATGCCTACATCGAAGCCGGCCAGGCGTTGTTGAATGTTTGATTCATTTTTCCAGTCTATGTTCACAGGAATATCAAGAATAACATTTTCAAAAGTCGAAAAATATTTTAACAAAAACTCCTGATCTGCTTTGTTTTTAACGCCTAAAAGCACCAGTTTAACTTTAAATGGAAAGTTAATTAGTGAAGGAAAAAAGTACTTAAGGAGACTGATTCTGTGAGCTCCGCCAAATCCTCCTATCCAGCCAATGGTAAACAAATCATTTCTTTGTTGCTTGATTATCTTTAAATCCGGAGTGGGAGAAGTATTAAGAATAACAAAGTCGTTGAATGAAGAAAAATAGTTGAACAGTTCTTTGCTGCCTGCAGTCACAGCAGTACAATTTCTTAAAAAATAGTTAATTGTGTTATCAGGATACTCCAGGTAATCAGCATCATCAAGATCATAAATAGTATGTTTTTTTCTGAACTTCACCAACACCTTTAACAAATTGGCATATATGAAATTGGAATTGACGCGCTGAATAACAATGATGGAGCCGGTTTTGGTAAAAAGTAATGCTGAAAAATAAGCCCGGAGGAAACGGATTATGTTCACCGGATTATATGAAGGCGTAATGAAAAATGAATTGATTCCTTGCCTGGCCTTCAGGTATTGCAAGGGGTATTGACCGCGATATCGTACACTCGGGGAATCTGTATTGTAATAGGCAAACCAATAAATAAATTTCACATCTGCAAAATTAAGCGGGATTTACTTATTGAATTTTTCAACCATAAAACATTTAAATCTTTGATGCAATAACCGAAGGGCCAATAATACAACTATTGAAATCACAAGGAGATCATACACCTTAAAAAAATATAATTAACTGACTTTCACATAATTAAATCCTGCAAAATGTACGGAATAAATCGCTTATGAAACGTTATGATGAATTAAAAGTAGTAAATATTATCACATAAAAATACCGACGAAACATTTCCTGCAGGAAGGATTTGAAGTCGTTTGAGAATTTCTGACAAATTATAATTTCTTATATTTGAATAAATGGCTGGTTTTGTCTGTGAAATACATCGGCCATTTCGAAATTTTATTATTTTTATCATATGCAGGAAACAACCAGGATACTAAAAAAAGACTATAAAGATTGTCTCAAATATATTGAAAAATACTGGAAACAAATTACCTGTCATTATCCGCAGGATAAATTCAAAAATTTTGGTTTGCCCAACAAATTTGTTTCTCCCAATCATGATATTTACCTGAATGATCAGTTTTACTGGGACAGTTATTTCATTATCCTGGGACTTGTGAAATGCGGCCGGGAAGAACTTGCAAAAGGCATCATTGATAATTTTATTTTCATGCAAAAGCGTTTTAATATTATTCCTATGCGAAACCGGTTCTACAATCTTGGCAGTTCTCAACCTCCATTTCTTACTTCCATGGCAAGAGAGGTGTTTGAAGTTACAAAAGATAAAAGGTGGTTTACAACCGTAATGAAAGCTGCTGAAATGGAATTAAAAACATACTGGATGAATAAATCACTGACTGAAATTCATATAGTACATGAGGGTCTATCCCGTTATTGTGATCATTACATTACACACCTTGCCGCGGAACATGAATCGGGATGGGACATGACCTCAAGGTTTAAAAATCATTGCCTGTATTATTTACCGGTGGATTTAAACAGTCTGCTTTACAAATATGAAGTTGATCTTGCTGCTTTTTATGAAAAAATTAACAACCGTAAAATGAATACCTATTATGTTTTGCAGTCGGAGAAACGACGACGCAAAATGAATAAACTCATGTGGAATTTTGATAAAGGTTTTTATTTCGATTATGAATACAAGCATCAAAAGCAAAATACTTTTTACTCTGTTGCAGGATTCTATCCGTTGTGGGCAAAAATGGCAACGTATACACAGGCACGTAAGATTGTCGACAACTTAAAGCGCTTCGAATATGATGGAGGTATCAGCAATACACAGTCGAAAGGGATCAATAAGGATTCCAGGCAACATGATCACCCGAACGGGTGGCCTCACCAGCAATACATTGTTATACAAGGATTATTAAATTATGGCTTTCATAATGATGCTATTCGACTTGCCAAAAAATTCCTGGATTTGAATAACACCATTTATAAACAAACCGGCAAGCTGTGGGAAAAATACAACGTAGTGACCAGTTCCATTGGCGAATCAGAACGGTATCCTACACAATCGGGATTTGGCTGGACCAACGCAGTATTTTTAAGACTCATCGATAAATTTGGGACCTGACATGCGATTAATCATAGTTTCAAACCGCGCACCGGTCAGCATTTTTGTTGAGGCCGACGGCACCAATACCTTTAAAAAAAGTTCGGGCGGTCTGGCTTCAGGATTGACCGCTTATGTAGCCCGGCTGAAGAAAAGCCGCCCCGATATGGAAGTGGTGTGGATAGGATGGCCAGGAAATACGGTTGCTGATGAAGAAATTGCCACTTCGGAAATACTTGAAAAATTCGGTGTACAAAGTGTTTTCCTCACTGAGCAGGTGATGGAAAATTTTTATGAAGGGTTTTGTAATAAAACTATTTGGCCGCTATTTCACTATTTTCCCGTTCTTACCAGTTATAACAAGGAATACTGGGAGGAATATGTTTCTGTAAATAAAATTTTCAGCCAGGTAATATTAAAGTTTTATAAACCGGGTGATATTTTGTGGATTCATGATTACCACCTAATGTTGTTACCGGCTTTGCTGAGAAATAAAATACCGGATGCCAGCATCGGTTTCTTTCTTCACATTCCCTTTCCATCTTATGAGGTTTTCAGATTGCTTCCAAGGGAATGGAGAAAAAAAATTCTTGAAGGTTTGTATGGTGCCGATCTCATTGGTTTTCATACTTTCGATTACAGGACTTATTTCCTGAGAAGTACTCTGAACATCCTGGGACTCACCGAACACATGGGCGAAGTGATGTACGGCAACCGACTGGTAAAAATCGATTCTTTTCCCATGGGTATTGATTATGAAAAATATCATAGCGCAGCAACAGCGGTATCCCTGGAAAAGGAAAAACAAAAAATTAAAAAAAGTATATCAACCTCTAAAATAATTTTATCCATTGACAGGCAGGATTATACAAAAGGAATATTGAACCGGTTAAAAGCATATGAATATTTTTTGCAAACCACTTCTCAATGGCTCAAAAATGTAACTCTCATACTGGTTGTTGTTCCCAGCAGGATCGGTGTTGAAAGTTATCAATCGATAAAAAGCAATATTGATGAGTTGGTAGGCCATATTAACGGTATGTATGGAACGCTTGACTGGCAACCGATCCATTATCAATACCGGTCGCTTACACATAGTGAACTCATTGCATTATATAATTTAAGTGATGTGGCATTAATTACACCTTTGCGGGATGGAATGAATTTGATTTCAAAAGAATTTATTGCATGCAGAACCAATAACCGAGGCGTGTTGATCTTAAGTGAAATGACCGGTGCCGCCCAGGAACTAACCGAATCGGTTATTATCAACCCGAATAACATAGAAGAAATCAGCGAATCGCTGGTCATTGCCCTGGAGATGACAGAGGAGGAACAGGAGAAACGAATGTCGGTAATGCAACGCAGGGTGAGACAATATGATGTTTTCAAATGGGCCGATAGTTTCCTGTCTGATATTTCTGCCACCAAACTTAAACAGGAAAGTATGGCAACACGGGTATTAAGTTCACAGGTTACGCAACAAATAGTAGAAAAATTTGGGGATGATCAACCAAGTCTGATATTTCTCGATTATGATGGAACCCTGGTCGAACATGCCACACAACCGGAAAAAACCAGTCCGGATGAAGAATTACTAAACTTACTGACAACCCTGGCAGCAAAAAAAAACATATCCGTTATCATTATCTCCGGCCGCGACCGTAACATACTTGATAAATGGTTTAGTCACCTGCCCATTGGTCTTGTGGCCGAACATGGAATTTTCCTTAAAGAAAAAAACAAGCAGTGGCGATTACTTAAGCCGGTCAGAAAAAACTGGAAGAAAAAAATATATCCGGTCCTTGAAAATTTTACGGAGAAACTACCGGGTTCGTTTATTGAAGAAAAGGAATTCTCACTGGTATTTCATTATCGTAAATCAGATCCTGGTTTTGCATCTCTTCGCGTTAAGGAGCTGGTAAATCACCTGATCAGCTTTACCTCCAACATGGACATTCAACTGGTAACAGGAAGTAAAGTTCTTGAAGTAAGAAATTCGGGAATTGATAAAGGCGTTGCAGCGTTACATTGGTTAAATGCCAATAAGGTGGATAGTGCCCGGATACTGGCCATTGGAAATGATGTTACAGATGAAGATCTTTTCCGATCGCTTCCCGCGGAAGCTTCAACTATTACTGTGGGTTCACACCCTTCCTATGCTTTGTATCATGTAAACACGACAAATGAGGTCAGAGCATTATTGAAGCAACTGATTTGAAAGCCAATAATAACTATTCTGATACTATTTTAAAAAATAATAAAAAATCCCCGGAATAAAATTCCCGGGGACTCGCAAACACACATAAATGGTACTAATCAACAACTACAAGTTTTTGACGGGAACTGCCAGACGAATTGGTAATCACAATGGAATATATTCCGGATGATAGCCGCGGCGACATGAATCCGGTACCCGACATATCATCTTGCTTAAAAATTAACTGACCGTTGGTATTGAAAATTTCTACTCCATAAGAGGAGAAAACGCCCCTGATAGTAAGTACATTACCTGAAGACAACGGATTCGGAGACACCGTATACCGGGTGGCCGTTTCCTGGATGCCGGTTGGATCATTGGTATACTTTTTAATAAGGCCATCCGACCCGCATACAAAACCGGTTGCCCCTTCAAATGACACTGAAACAAGGTAAATACTTGGCCCATAGGCACCACCTGCAACTGCATATTCAAGCGTCCAGGTGACACCGCCATCAACGGTTCCATATATTTCCCCCATGGTGGATAAAACATGTCCTTCATTCGCGGAAATAAAATCGTAATCCTGTACAGAGTAAATTTGAGGTAAGTAAAGTGTATCCCAGGAATTACCTCCGTTAATGGTACGATAAATAACATTGGAATAAACTGCCGAACAGAATACGATATCAGCACTTACTGCATCCAACTTTTCCATACTGCTGCTAGAAAATCCGGGAACCATTGCATTCAGGACAGTATTCCATGTTATCCCCCCATCTGTGGTTTTCATAACAACAGCATCAGGATTCACGGTACCGCATCCATAGCCCAGGTTCATATTTAAAAATTTTACATCGCGCATAGAAAAAGCGGGCTGGGTAACAGTCCAGCTTGCCCCGCCATCTGTAGTTTTAAAAAGATTAGTCTGATCACTCACAAAACCATTATCTGGATCAACAAAAGAAATAATATTAATCTGGTCAATAGATGCAGGATCGGGAGTAATATCGATCCACGTACTGCCATTATCAGTTGTACTTAATACTATTTGAAAGTTATCTTTTAATCCACCGGCAAAACCGTTGTCTACATCGGTAAAATATAACTGCGAAAGATTAAATACCCCACCTGATCCATTAATAGCAATTGAATCCCATGTGACACCTGCATTATTGGTCCTTAAAATGAATGATCCCAATCCTGTTGGGTCCAATCCGGTAGCAATAGCAGCATCAGCAGTTTTGGTAACGATACGATTGTAAAAATTATACTCATCAAAGCGCACCAGGCTCCATTGAGCTGCGAGTAACTGTGGAAGAATAGCGAATGCAGCTAAAAGGCTTCCGCGAAGTAATTGTTTTGTCATGGTAAGTGAATTTAAAATGTGAACATTTTGATAAGTTCAAAATTGTAACATTAAATTCAATACCCTGTTATGAATTCCGGTAGTTTACTTATGAATTTTAACCAGCTGGATATTGAGCTCTGAAGGAGTAAAACCGGTTTTGTTCTTTATAAAAAGGCTGAAACTGGCCGGACTGTCAAACCCAAGCTGAAAAGCAATTTCTTTATGTGCTATTTCCTCAAACAACAACATTCTTTTTGCTTCCAGTAACATGCGGTTATGAATAACCTGGAGGGGTGTTAAACCAAGGTATTTTCTTGTAATGTCACCGAGTTTTTTTTCTGTAGTATTGAGGCTTGCAGCGTACTTGCTCACCTGATGGTTGTCACGGAATTGCAATTCAAGTTGTTGCTGAAAATCAAACAACACTTTTCTTTCTCCGGTAACAGGTGAATTATTCTCCTGTACTTTTCCATCGAGTAATTGCAGCAATAAAGCCTGCAAATAATGCACTGAAATCTCACGTAACACGTGTGTGTTTGCCAAAGCGGCCTCTTCCAGCAGATTCAACAATACGGTCAGTTTTGCGAATCTTTTCTTATCTTTCTCAAAAAATACAGCAGGCATTTCATTAAAAAAATGCTGTTGCATCATTAACCGCAAAGGTAAGGAAGTAATAACTTCTTCACCAAACTGTACCAGTCTACCTGCCGACCTTGGACTTCTTTTCAGCAGGTGAATTTGTTGTGGAAACACAATGTAACAACTTTGTTCTTTTACAGGAAGGTCGATAAAGTCTATCAGCTGGCTGCCACCGCCTTTTTCGAAAAAGAAAACTTCAAAATAAGTGTGACGGTGTTCCCGGGTGAAGTCATAAGGATTCTTATACTCAATATGCTTCACTTGAACGGGTGCCTCGTCAAGACCTAACGAATGAACTGGAAGAACTTTTCCGGTAAGATTCATAATATTGTTCCGTACTGATATCAGGTTGCAGAATTAATGGTTTCAGAAAGTTCTTTTACCTTATCCAGTGCTTTTGGAAAAATCTCCTTGAAATGGTCTTCATATTTTTCGTCAATGTCTAAGTGCACCTCTAACCTTGTAATATCGCCGGTTTGATTCAATGTATAACTTTCGATAGCACCGCTCCATTGCCGGGATTCATCATCCAGGGGCAATTCCTTAAAATCTTTGATCCCGCCTTCATGCCGGAATGTCATTTGACTGTTAGGTATTAGTTCGGTGATAACGCTATACAAACCATCCCCGGAAGGGGAAAGAAAATGAACTTTACTGTTTTTATTCCATTCCGAAACAGCATAAGAACCTTCATTAAATACAGAAGTCCATTTCCGGTAAGTTGTATCATTCCATAAAATCTGCCATACCGTTTCTTTGGCGGCCATAATTGTTACTGTGAAGTGCAGTTGATTTAATGTTTTCATAATGAAGAAAATAAATGCTTAATTAGAATTAATTGTTTTGAAATCTGTGAGGGGCGTAAATATACAAATTTAATTTACTTACGCTCCTGAAAAGCCGGAGCGTGGTGGATAAAATTTTCCCGCTCCTTGGTGCGAATAGATGAAATAGTGCAATATTGATACCCCACTGCTTGTGGTGTGGAAAATACCTTAAAAACAATATTCAAAAGACTGTATAAAATTGGCGATTTATGATGCCGATATTAGGTAAAAAAGAAGACTTGTTGCATTGCTCTTAAAAACATTGCATGATAACGAAAATTAAAAAAGTTAAGACGCCTTTTTTCGTTTTGTTCCTGTTCCCAGACTCGCTTTTAAGGCATCCATCAAATCATTGCCTTTTGTGTGTACTACTTTCATTTTCTGAACCGGTTTCAGTTTACCTTTAGATTTCGCTTTAATTATTTTCAAAAGCTTTTCTGTATAGGTATCCTTGTACTTTGAAATATTAAATTTTGTTGTGAGGTGATCAATTAATTTTAGGGCCATTGCCAATTCCTTGGATTTTCCGGTGATGGCTGCAGGAGCTTTAATATCACTTGTTACTCTTATTTCTTCCTGGAATCTGATTTTATTTAACATGAGAATTTTGTCAAACGGCCTCACTAATGCCAAAGCTTCCTTGTTACGAAAAACAAAAGTGGCTATACCAGCTTTTTTTGATTTCTTCAAAGCATCCCGCAAAATCCCATATGATTTTTCAGCATTCTTTCCAGGTTCCAGGTAATAGGGTTGTTCATAAAAAATGCTGTCGATTTCACTCTCCGCTACAAAATTCTGAATATCGATTGTTTGCGTTTTCTCTGCATCCGCATTTACAAAATCATCAGGTTCCAGAACAACGTATCGGTCATTCAATAAATAGCCTTTAACAATATCTTCATATTTAACTTCCTTACCGGTTTTCTCATTCACCCGTTTGAATTTAATTCCGGAAAGATCTTTTGAATCCAGCATATCAAGGTCCAGGGAGCTATCCTGAACAGCTGAATAAATCTTAATTGGAATGTTAACCAGGCCAAAGCTGATCGCACCTGTCCATAATGATCTGGGCATAGTATTGATATATTAGTACCTTTTAATCCATACAAATTTGTGCCATCATTGCATGCACCTTCCTCGCCAACATTTCGGGAATTAAATCATCCTGAGCTCATGGTTATGTAGAAATAAGTCATCATTATGGGCATTCCTGCACTGATCTGGCAGTCAATGGAAATGAAAAATGATGCGGAATTGTTTTTGCATATATAAAACGAATCAAATTTTTTATGGAAAAATCAACGAAATCCCTTATTGAAAGAGGTGAACTCACTGCAGGAACGAATATCAGTTACTGGACTGACTCCTCCTCTGCCGAATCATATCCTAAATTAAATGCAGATATCGAGACAGATGTAGTTATAGTAGGTGGAGGAAATTCAGGGCTCAGCATTGCTTATCGTCTCATGAAAGCCGGGAAAAGTGTAGTGCTGGTGGAAGACGGATTTATCGGAAGCGGTGAAACCGGTCGTACAAGTGCTCATCTCACAGCAGTATTAGACAGTAGCTACTTTAAACTTGAAAAAATTTATGGAAGCACCAATACTAAACTAATAGCTGAAAGTCACATGAAGGCTATTAGTTTTATCGAAATGACTACGAAGGCAGAAAATATTGAATGCGATTTTCAGCGCGTAAGCGGTTATCTTTTTCTTCATCCCACCGATAAGCCGGAAACACTTCAGAAGGAACTTGCCGCTGCCACTGAGGCGGGACTGGAAGTGATTTACCACGAAAATACCCCGGGATTAAAAAATCCATCAGGTCCTTGTCTGGAATTTACCTGCCAGGCGAAATTTCACCCGATGAAATATATAAAAGGCCTTGCTGAAGCCATTACAAAAATGGGAGGCCGGATTTTTATCAATACTCATGCTAAAGAAATTGATGAAACAGGGGTTACTTCCCGTGAAGGATACCGTGTAACTGCCAAACATATTGTTGTTGCAACTAATTCACCGGTAAATAACAAATACCTGATGCATTTGCGCCAGTATCCTTACCGCAGTTATGTTATAGGAGCCTGCGTAAAAAAGGACAGCGTTCTTGATGCGTTGTACTGGGATACCGGCGATCAGAATGGAAACGTACAGCAGGCGTATCACTATTTAAGAACTCAACCCTACAATGAGAATTTTGATTTGCTCATTTGTGGTGGAGAAGATCATGCAACAGGATTGGCTGAAGCAGATAACCAACCAGCCGAGCAGGATCGCTACCGTAAACTTGAAAAATGGGTTAGAGAACGTTTCGATATTGAACAGGTTATGTATGAGTGGTCAGGACAAATACTGTATGCCTTTGATGCCTTAGGTTATATTGGAAGAAACCCAATGGACCGTGATAATATTTACATAGTTACCGGCGATAACGGAAATGGACTCACCTATGGAACCATTGCCGGTTTATTGATCACTGACCTGATTTCAGGTACTGAAAATGAATTTGAGGAAATTTATAAACCCGCGCGATTTAAATTTTTACAGGCAGGTAATGTTTTTATCGAAGAATTGGTAACAGGTCTGGCTGCCTATTTTAAATCAAAGCCACGTGAGACCTCGGAATCGATTCAAAGCATCAAAGCGGGTGAAGGAAAAATCATTGAGATTGAAGGAAAAAAATACGGAGCATTCAGGAGTTTTGATGAGTATGTACACATTGTTGCATCAGAATGCACACATCTGGGTTGCAGTGTTAAGTGGAACGGTGATGAAAAAAGTTGGGACTGTCCCTGTCATGGAAGTCGTTTTACCACAACCGGTACGGTAGTGAATGGACCAGCCAACACCAATCTAAATCATCATAAAATTCATGAATCAGAATTTGAAAATATAAAATCACACCTAAAATAGCCAAAATACATGAGAATTATTTTTAGTAAAAATGAAGAGGTCCATCCGGAAAACCTAAATGAGTTGGAAGCATTATCGAAAAAATGGAAAATTTCGCTTCAGGAATTGTGCAGAGCCATTGTAGAAACCGGGTCTACCAATACTCGTCAGTTAAAAGATCACATCATTAAAGGAAAACAAATTATTAAACCTAATTTTATTTTGAGCAAATTATATTCTCATCTCCATATTGTTGGTCGAAATTCATAACAGTTTTTTTCTGACGGCTTTTAATTAAGGATAAGCACCTCAGCCGGATTGTAAATAAAATTAAATCGCAGAAAATCGCTTTCGCGGAAAGCGTAACCTGTGGTTTGATAGCACATAAGTTAAATAATTTTACAGGAACTTCTGAATTTTTGATGGGTAGCATTGTTTGTTATCACCCGGATGTGAAAAATAATCTATTTGGCAAACGCGAAAAATTAATTCAAAAATACACCACCGAATCCGCAGAGGTTACAGATGCAGTGGCTAAAAAATTATCAAAACTTATTGTTGCCGATTTATATGGTGCTGTTACGGGTTGCAGCATTGCCCGATTCACGGCATCAAAAAGGCACCATTTTTTAGTGTCTTTATGTGGGAAAAAGTTCATTTCCGAAAAAAATTGTATCTGGGCACGCCGAAAATGCTCCGAAAAAAAGCTTTCGGAGCAATGATGGAATTTACAGCTCGTCGAATTAAATTATTTATTTACTTCCTGTCAACCCGCATATCTTCAATCGGGTATTTTCCATCGTGTAATACCAAATCAAAACTTTTCACAAAACGGAATAACTCCGGCCACGAAATAGGTGCTTTAAATTTCCTGACCTGTATTTTGTCATCCGGCAATCCGGCTGCATCTTTATCCTTTGCATATAAAGTTATCAGAGGCGTTTCACCTGATAAATAAATTTTCAAAGCTACCGGATCAAAACGTGTTGGATCCATTCCCGGTATTAACGAAGTGAATGAATTCATGCTTTGGTTATCGTGAAACTCAAGAGACGCTGCTCCTGTTAAATCATGTCCTTCAGTTTCGAAAGGTTGGGATTGATGTTCCATTGTTTTGAGTTTAAGAAATAAAAGCCTCCGTAAAATCAGGAGGCTTTTATTTTCCGTATGAAAATTATTTGAAATTAGTTGAAAAATTGTTTGCTTTTGCGACGGCCTGAAGTTGATCTCCTGGAACCTCCACGACGCTCGTTATCACGATCGCTGCGGTGTGATTCCTGGCTGTAATCATCATCCATATCGTCATTGCCATTAAATCTGCGTGAGCTACCGGAACGGCTGTTATCGTCATCACTCATGTAGCTTCCTTGGCGTGATCCTCTTTCATTGTCATCGTCTCTTGAGAACCAACTGCCGGAACCACGACCTGAATCGTATTCAGAATTGCGGTCGGAGTTTCCCCTGCGTGAACCTGATCTTTCATCATCGGAGCGGCCACCCATACCACGGGATCCTCTATCTTCTGACTGGCGATAAGTACTCTGGCCATAATCTTCCATGCCGCGGTTTTGTCCATAATAGCTTTGTCCACGTCCTTCACTTCTTCCATAGGATTCATTTCCCATCATTCCACGATAACCTGAAGATGGCTCCTGGTCAAAGCGGCCCTCATAATTTTGATTTCCACCATAAGCACTGCCAAAAGAATTATATTCATTATTTCGTGATGGTGACTGTCCTCTCTGGTTCCAGTTTTGATCGGAACCTCCGGGGCTATATTGTTGCTGATATCCAAATTGGGAACTTCCCTGGTTTCCGCGTGAACCATAATCCCTGCCGGAACTTTGACCTTGACCGCTCTGGTAATTCTGACCGGTCTCACCCTGGCCATAAGATCCGTGTCCGTATGAACTTTGTCCATACATTCCGCGCTCTGAATTTCCTTGTCCGTAAGGTGAACCGCTTCCACTTTGTCCGTATCCGCTTTGTCCATAAGATTGTCCTGAACCTTGTCCGCTTTGACCATAAGACTGGCCTTGTCCGTAAGAACCCTGGCTCATTCCACCTTGACCATAAGACTGGCCGCCGTAAGAACCTTGACCTGATTGGCCTTGTCCATAAGATCCCTGTCCTGACTGCCCTTGCCCGTAAGAACCTTGACCTGATTGGCCT
>JALYQW010000078.1 GCA_030855635.1 Bacteroidota bacterium
ATTCCCAATTCATCAAATTTTTTAAAGAATAAAAGAACGTATGAATTTTTTACTGAATTTCAATCGAAGTACAACTGAGTTCTGATCACGCTTTAGTAAATATCAGTTTAATCTTATTAAAATCTGCGGCAGCATTAATAACTTTTTTGAAATCATCATATGCAGAAAGTGGAAGTTCGATATTCTTATAATACTCGTTAATGGTAACGGTCAACAATTTTCCATCAAGCTTGTAAGAAGAAATAAAACCTATTCCTTTGTCTTCGTACACAATGTTCATATCTAGTTTTTCAAGACCTTTTACATCATAACCCTCAGGAATTGTGACTTTAAGTACCCTTACATAACTATGAGGGAAATTGATATCAATAGGGCTCTGACGGGCATGATCCTGGTACATTTCCAACTGGGCACCGATCACCATTCCAATTGCAAAAACAACATTGTCAGCTGCCTTTTCAATCAACTCTGTTGTAGTAACAGTACTTTCCATAACCAGTGGCATGTTGTAATCATCTTTTACCAGGTCATAATTTACCAATTTAGCATCCTTGGTTTTAATATCCTTTACGGATGATTCAAGCAAACCATCCACAATTTTTTCCTTGTTCTCAGCATCCGAATAAAAATAGGCCGCCCGTATCTGGTTATCGGAATGACCACTGAACTGGCGTGTCATTTTAATTTTTGTTTCTTTCATGTCATTCTCAAAACTGATAGCAACATCCATATTATCAAAATTTCTTGCAAAATCGGTGGCTTCAATTTTCTTTACTGAACTAATGCCATTTGAAACATCCCCAATGGTTATTTTTTTAATGAACAAGCCGTTGTTTCCACTGTACTCATAAGAAATAAGTCCATAGCGGTAGGCATAATTAACAGGATCGAGGTATTTGCCGGTAGTAGGAAAATAAATCAAATACACATCGAGATAATTCCATGTGTCAAAATCAGGATCAAACTGTGCGTTGAACCTGCTTGTGGTAATCACAAATTCATGAGGAATGTTCAGGTATTCAAACATCAGAATATAGAGCGATGTAATCTGGTTCATAGAACCATAATTCTTTTTCAACATGCCTCCGATGGTAGGATTTTCACCATCGCTTTTATTGTTGACGTTAGTCTTCATGAAATTCTCCAGGGTTCTGATCTGATCCTCCGGTGATTTTTTCTTTTTTAATTCCAGTGATGAAGCCAGTCGTTCAATATCTTTCCGCGCAATTTTTTCTTCAGCATGCATAATCTGGTAAAACCTGTTGCCGGCGTCAGCCCAGGTAAAAAGCCGCATGTCACCTCCGGAAGAATTCTTGGCCAGTTTAAATTCCACACGGATCTTATTTGCATTCCCCGCAGAATATTTTTCCTCCATATCCAAAACAGGTGTTGAGTCACGGGTAATGGTCAGGAAGCGCTTATCACTGATAAGAGTATCGGATTTGGCCACATTCCCATTGTAGGATTTTACTTCAAATAAAAGATTCTGTGGACTGATCAAGCGAAAATCGGAATGTCGTGTATATACGCCAGATTGCATCCATTCGGAAATGAAATAAGTGACATTTCTTCTGGTGGTATAAAAATATTCAAGTTCCGAATCTTTCTCCAAACCTTCTATGGCAAGAATAAGATAATCATTTCCTTCTTCAGTGATCCGTTTCATATCACCTTTATACATTTCCCTAATCTTTCCGCTTTTGCTGACTGAGCGCAACCGGAGGGACAACAGGTCGTCGGGATCACTTACAGGGAGGTAAATCCGGTTGTAATTATCCACGTAAGCGGCATCATTAATATGGATATGCCGGTGTGCGGTGAAATACAATTCCAGGTCTCCTTTTTTATCATACAGGTATTCATACACCCTTTTATCCAAAAGAATCACGGCCGGCTCTTTCTGTTCAGCAGGAGAAAGCGTAGCGTGTGTAGTTTTAGTCCCCAGATCATAGGATCGGGTTTCATAAGCCTGTGCACTCATTTGCAGGTTTAGTCCGGTAACAAGAAGCACAATTAAAACAGAAGCCAATTTCATAGGATAAAATTTTAAGGGTTTGATTTTCTGAGTATCACCAGTTCTTTGCTTGCATCGCTCAAGCCGGCAACAAATTTATTCCATTCACTAAAGTCTTTCTTTTCAATAGCAAGTGCATCCGTAAAAATTTCACGGCGCATAGTTACATATTTGCCGCTCTGCTCATAATTAACAGAGTAACCAAAACTTTTATCCCTGAACTCATTTACGGCCGGGATACTCACCACTTCATAACCCGCAGGCACAGTAAATTTGGTTTCCATGATTTCAGCATTCTTAAAATCAACTATTTTTTCTGAAAACCTTTTATCAATATCAATTTTATCATAATCATCCGGTTTTTTGATATGCAGGTTCACATACATTTTGTTATCAACTGAGGTCACAAAATCATCAAGAACAAAATCATACGTATAACCCAACAAAGAATCACGGTTTTCATAACCGGGGAAAAATGATATGTTAGAGGCTTCGTATTTACTGTTTCCCAGCGCAAGCCGTTTATTAATAAATTGTATTCGTTTATCAAGGCCTGACTGACTCAGATTATAAAAAAGGTTCTGTTTAAAATACCCGGTAAAGGAGGTTCTTGCGCTACCTGTTATGCGTTCGCCATTAAGCGAAATATTATAAACTTCGTGAGAAACACTCTTATTCCGGCTCATTGCAGGCACTTCCACAACTTTGTACTCTTTCTCCGATAAACCTATAAGTCCTTCTTTACCCTGAATCATGGATGTAGGAAGTCCATACTCGAGATGCACAGCGGTACCATCCAGGAATACCCATTCTCCATTAATACTTACAGCAGAGATCATATGATTGTCGGCCTGTGGAGTAGGCACTTCAGCATAACGGTATGGTATATCCCTGGTTCCTATCCACACCGGGTAGGCAGGAATTCCGGCCTGGTTTAACAATGCGTTAATAAGCATGGCCTTGTCTTTACAATCACCGAATCGTTTGTTGTACGTGTCTATGGGCTCTCTGGGGATAAAGCCGCCAAGGCCCTCTTCAAATGCAATATATTTTATTTCCTGCTGCACCCAGTAAAAAACATTCTTTATTTTCTGAATGGTGTCGGGAGTACTTCGGGTGAGTGAATCAGAAAGCTCTTTAAGTTCTGCTCTGTTCTCATTCTTCATCCGGCTCATTAATTCGCGATACCATCCGTAAAGTGCATCCACGTTAGGTAAGATATGTTTTTTATTTCCATCAACGGAATAGCTATCAATGTAAACAAGTACATGCGGCAGAAAATAACTCCTGTCGGGAGCATCATCTTCCATAGCAAATCCGCGGTTTCGCCCGCCACTAAAAATATAAGTAACGGTATTTCTCGAACGTTCTTCGCGAAAGCTGATCATACCGGAAGGATCTTTTATGACATAGCGGAGGTGAACATCATTAGGAAGCGTAATACGAAATTCAGCGTTCTCAATTGGTGCATAGGTTCCGAAATAAAAGGTAGAAAGAAAGTGCGGATCGAAAATATCTTCGGAATAACTCAGGGTTGATACGGCTCCTTTTTTCAGGGAAGGATAAATAAAATACTTTTCTTTTATATCATCATAAAATACATTATCGTTCACCGGCTTACGGGTATAAATGTTCCCAACATTTATTTTCTTCAGTTTCCTTCCATCGGCATCGGGAATCCAGGAATTGGCATCAATATCACGCACCAGAGAAAAATTATCGTAATAAAAAATGGATCGCTCCAGTTGGTGACTCGCTTTCTCAGACAGATAAAGAATTTCAGAACTCTTATTAGTCTGAATTTTCAATCCGCCGGATATATTCCTGATAATAAGATGCTCCTTCTGGTTAAGAATAATCACATCCTTATCGGGATAAAGTCCCTGCAACTCCACGAAATTGAATACCGGTTGTGCATATAGGTTATCTGCTGTTAACAGCAACATCATCACAACTACGAATCTATTCAAACGGCTCATCATTATACATTTTAACTGTTTTAACCACTTTACCAGTTTTGTCGTAAAGTTTTGTCGGACCGTGCATCCAGTTCATTACATACACCGACTCTCTTTCCAACACTCCATTATTGTAATAACGGCATACACCGTCAAATCGGTCATATTTGTTGTTTTCTTCCGAAACCAGTTTCCCTGCTTCATTATATTCCCGGGTAGTTCCTTCTTCCTCATGTAAAACATAGTTAATTTCTTTACGAACTTTTCCGTTGGGGAAGTAATGGATGAAAGGTCCATTGTAATAACCGCTTTTAAATGTAAAACTTACTGAAGGATTCCCATTTTGATAAAAAGCTTTCACATCACCGGTACTTTTTGTCAGTGGAATTTCAGGTTTAAATGTGCTATCGGCAGCCAGGTAAGAATAGGATTCAACATCCCCTTCCTTAAATAACAACCGGTAACGTACCATTCCGTTGTCGGCATAATAATAAAAGTAACCTTCCTGGTTTCCCTGAATAAAACTCCCCCGGGTCGATACAATTCCATTAGGATGATAAAACACTCTTTCACCCTGCAAATCGCCCCTGAAATAATTGGCCTTACTATATAATTTTCCATTTTTATAAGTTGTCCGGATGCTGTCGATAAAACCATCTTCATAAAATCCTTCCTCATCGATGTTCCCGTCCCATTCATATCTTTTAAACGGTCCGTTTGCGCTACCGTTGGTGTAAATAATAGAATTCCTCACCTTACCATTGCTGTAATATCTTTTAATTTCGCCATCCAGGTTACCGTGTTTATAATTCAGGTTCGACTTTGGCTTTTTATTCAGGTGCAGTGAATTAAAGGAAGCGGAACCTTTCATAATTTTTTCAGAAATTAATACATTCCCCAGCGTATCATAGTCAGCATATGCAATCAAATCTCCTTTGTTATAGCCGAAAACAGTTTCCATTTTTCCTGTCACATCATAATTTACGGAAGCACCTTGCAAATCTCCATTTTGATAATATTCCGTTGCTGATATCACCCCATCCGGGTTGTACTCCCTCCACTCACCGCGTTTATTATCATCTTTATACCAACCCTGGCTGCTTATCACACCGTTTTTGTAATAATACACGGCAATTCCACTCAACACTCCTTCTTTGTAAGTAATTTCAGATTTGAGGGTACCGTCATCAAAATAATATTGCTGTTTACCATCCAGTTCGTCATCAGAATAATAAGTTACAGATTCGGTGTTGCCATACTCATTCCAAGAAGTACATTTTCCTTCAGCTATGCCATCTTTATAAATGCGGTCCCTGAACTTTGACCCGTCGGCATAAAATGATTTCAGGTCTAAAACTCCATTCTTCTCAACGCCTTCGGAAATAACTTTATTATTCTTATCATAATACTTATATTTTTTGATGTTGCCTTTACCAAAGGTCAGCACAGACCAGAGCTTTCCATCATCATCATAAAAATTAGCATCTCCTTCGATTTTTCCACCTGAGTATTTCAGTTCCGAAAATACAACACCACTTCGGTTAAGGGATTTCCACAGCCCATCTTCTTTACCTCCCTTGTAAATTCCAGAGCTCTGCAGATAACCTTCTTCATGATAAGACTTCCATTCTCCTTCTTTCAATCCGTTTTTATACACACCCTCAGTCTTCAGCACTCCATTGCCGTACCAATTTTTGAATGGACCTGTAATAACTCCATCCTTATAATCTGCTTCCTCCAGTTTTTTTCCATTATCATAATATTCCACATACTTTCCATCCAATTTTTCATTAACCAGTTTACCTTCCAGCTTTTTTCTGCCATTGGCGTAATGATATAAAACGGGTCCGGAGCGAACGCCGTTTGCAAATGTCACCAATGTACGAGGACCTCCGGTAGCATAAAAACTTCTCACTGCACCGTTGTGCTTATCATTTTTGTAGGGAATTATTTCCGATACATTTCCACCGGGATAATAAAAAACCGTGGAATCAACCAACATATCTTCCTTAAAAAATTTTACTGCCTGCAATTCACCTTCCGGGTAATAATACTCCCATTTTCCTGTTGACTTACCAGAAGCAGTATACGAGCCTTTGCTTTTCAAATGTCCGCTTGACCAGTAATACGTATAATCACCGGTAGCAAGATTGGTTTTGCTGTTATAAGCTCCTTCAGAAGATAATGTTCCAGTGGAATTATACCAGGTGTCATTGGTTGCCATTTTATGAGCCCTCCACTGATCCTGCCGGTATTTGGTTAAATAATTATTCAGGTAAGTTGCCATCTTGGTGATATTATCATCCTGCTTTTTAACTTCCTTACGCACTTCTTCATCATCTATAGATCTCAGGTTGTAATAGATGGAAGAGTTGTACAAGTTATTGTTAACCATTTCCAGGAAGATCGGAACATAAAACTGCATGTAAAAACCGGTATCAGCCTTGTTCATTTCCAGTTTTTCGCCAATGATCTGCATTGTTTTAACAATTGTATTGTACTTGATCTTAACATTGGATTTATAGTTCGAATTCAGGGCAAATTTCGATTGTACAATAGCCTCCAGTTCCTGGAAATTATCGGTAGTGGATGGAAGTTTCAGAAAAAGAGAATCCTTGTTGCTTTTGTATTCTCCATTTCCCATTTTTTCATATTCCCTAAGCACTTTAACGCTTTTGGAAGTTGCAGGATCCAGCATGAGGAAAATATGAAAAGAAAGCATAGCAGGAATCATTCTGTTACTGTTATACATCATCAATCCCAACTGGAGGTGGGCACTGGTTTCAAAAGGATTTAAACGAATTGAAGTCTTCAGATTTTCATAAGCTAGTTCATAGTTTTTCGCATTTATGTTCGTAACACCTATCTGGTAATAAAAACGGGAATAATGCGGAAATTCTTTTTGACCTTCTTTAAGCACTTCCAAAGCCGTAGTGTACTCCTTTTTCTCATCATAAGCAGCGGCCAGCATTTCATAAAAATGACGTTTATACTGAGACCGTAGTGTTAAGCCTTTTTTAGAAGCAGTGATGGCATCATCCCATTTTTCCTCACCCAGATAAGCCAGCGTTAATTTATCCAGTGCGGTAGCATAGGCAGTATCGCTTTCGGGGATATCTTTCAGCAGCTCTATCGCTTTGGCATACTCTCTTTCTTCAGCGAATACTGAAGCTTTTACCATCATGGTATCATAATCAGGATTGGGTGGCGGGGGTTGCTTGACTTGTGCGTGAACGGTAACACCAATCGAAACAGTCAGCAATAAGCTGAGTAAATGCATTTTCATAGGATGTAGTTTATTTATGAAATACTGTTGAGGCAACTGCAAATTAATCTTTCACGCAATTGGTGCGGTAAAGATCTTTAACTTCATTCCCATATTGCTCAGTGAATCCCAGGTCAAGGGATTTCTGCAAATCAAGGCAAGCTTTTACCTTCTCATTTAATTCAAGATAGACAAGTGCCCGGTTCCGGTAGGCATAATTATTCTTCTCTTTGATGCTTAAAGATTTGTTGATATCAGTAAGAGCTTCTTTAGGTCGGCCAAGTTTCAGTTTTGCATACCCTCTGTTATTATAAGCCAGTGGCTGGGCGTTATCGATTTGCAAGGCTTTATCGATCCATTCAATTGCTTCAGCATAACGCTCCATGCTGATCATAATGAATCCAATATTCATAGGAACATAAATAATGGTTGAATCAATGGCGGCTATTTTGTATAAACTTTCCAATCCTTCATCATGCCGGCCCAGTTGATCCAATGACATACCCATATTATTTAATGCCGGAATATTGTTCGAATCAATTGCCAAAACCGCCTTTGCATCTTCAATTGCGCCTTCCAGTTGCCTCATCATCATGCGCGCGCTGGCTCGGGTAAGGTAGGAGTTGATTTTTACACTGTCGTCGGAAGCATGCCGAATAGCCATATTCAGGTCATTGATGGCTTCACTGTTTTCATTGCTCGATAGAAAAACCCTGCCCCTGTATAAATAGGCGTTTGCCATTTGAGGATTAGCTTTAATTGCAGCTGAAAGATCATCATACGATAACTGAATTTTATCTAATTCATAATAAGAGATCCCTCTTTTGGTCAAAAGCGTGTCGTTTCCGGGATTTTTGGCGATGAGTTTGTCAAGAAGCGATTTGGCAGCAGCAAACTTCCCATTTTTCATAAGCGTATCAACTTCAGCATGTTTCGATTGACCCTGGGTCGTAGCTACAGCTATTGCCAAAACCAAAATCATTGAGTAAAATGCTTTCATGGGGAGTTTAATTCGGGTGCAATTTAATGATTATTTCAACTTTTAAAAATTTGTAGCAATAAAAAATGGGGATTTTTTGGGACACAAATTGCTACCCGGCAGCCTTTTAATTGATTTCAAAGTGAAGACATGAAAATTGACCTTTCATTAGAAATCTAAACTTTTAATTATGAGCACCGATAAAAATATTTCAGGAGCACAAGGAATTGAAAAATTGAAAGAACTGGCTACAGCAGCTGACATGTGTCTTTTTGCAACAAGTTTGACAGATACTCCCATACCGGCACGTCCCATGAGCACCAGGCATGTAGATGATGAGGGTTGTATTTGGTTCTTCAGCCGATCAACGAGTAACAAAAATGCAGATATAAAAAGAAACAACAGGGTACAATTATTTTACTCCAATCAAGGTAGTGCTGAATTTTTAAATATTGCCGGCAAAGCCACAATAATTAAAGATGCTGTAAAAGCAAAAGAATTATGGTCGCCCTGGGCAAGAACGTGGTTTCCTGAAGGGACAGAGGATCCTGAGTTGACGTTCATCAAAGTTACTCCCCACAGCGTACATTATTGGGATACTAAGCATAACAAAATGGTCAGTCTGTTAAAAATTGTTGCAGGTGCTATCACCGGTAAAGAAATGGATGATGGTGTTGAAGGAAAAATTAGTATTCATTGAAAATTAAATGCTGCTATTGTTTCATGAGTTTTAAATTCATGTTCTAATGCATATTTTTTACAAACTTTACGGAATGAATTGTATTCACAGAATAAGTCCGAATAAAATATATTCCATTACTCCCGGATGCAATTGGTATGGAATGTGAAAATTCTTTTGAATGTTCAGGTTTATTCAATTTATACAAAATTTTTCCTAATGGGTCAGATACCTGAATCTTAGTTAAGTAATTTAAATTAGTGATGTTTATTGTGATTGAATTAGCAGCGGGGTTAGGTAAAACGCTTATCGCGGAAGCGGGCGGTGCTTCATTCAAACTTACGTTGGTAATAGTTACACAATCAGACGTGTCAATGCAACCGTTCTGGTCAATTATTATCGCATAGGATCCGTAAAGTAGCAGTAAAAACCTGTGCTGTATCGCTCTGAATTAAAACCGAATCACAAAAAATCCATTGATACACAGCTCCACCAGTGTTTGCTGTGAGAGTTGCCTTATTACGATCTTGACGGCATTCATGGTTTAATTTGTTTTAAATTGATTATCAATTGATTTCAATTAATAGGATCTCAAAATGAAATTGAAATGAAGCATTTAATTCTGATTAGAAACTTTCATTAAGAAAATAAATCTATATGTTAAGAATTTTAATAATATTTGACCCTTAATATATCTTCGTGAATAACATAAAATCAACCGTTTGTTTTTTCAGTGTAATGGGCTTCTTTTTCTGCTGCTTCCTATACACAGGTATTCTGGCGCAAATTACGGTGCAAAATATATCAACTGAACCCCGAAATTCAAAAGGTGATACTGCTGAAATAAATAAGCTCAATGCACTTTCTGCACTTGAGCTGAATAAAGATTACAACAAAGCACTTGCTTATGGCGAGGATGCGCTAAAAAAGTCGCAGCAAATAAAATTTAAGAGTGGAGAGGCGGAAAGTTTTTACAACATAGCACAAGCTCATTATCGCCAAAATAATTTAACCACTGCAAGTGCCTATTTAAAGAATGCACTGGAACTGAATAATACCCTTCAAAACCCAAAAGGAATTGCTACGAACTATAATGCTTTTGGAGATATTTATTTCAGTCTTCAAAAATTTGATAGTTGTGTAATGATGCATAACAAGGCATTAAACATTTTTTCTGAGCTGGGCGATAATCAAGGTATTGTTCAATCCAATAATAAAATTGGGAAAAGCTTTTTTACCCAGGAAAAGTATAAAAATGCAATGGAGTATTATTTAAAATCTTTGAAACTTGCCGAAGAAAGCGGAATGAAGAATGAAATTGCAAAGAGTTATGTGAATGTAAGTAATGTGGTAAGCACACAAGGCAACCCCAATGCGGCAATAGGTTACCTGAAAAAAGCACTTCATTTGTTTGAAGAATTAGATGATAAATATTACATCGGAATTTGCCTCAACAACATAGCTGCAAACTATATTGAACAAGACAGCCTTCAACTCGCCTTAATTAATTTAAAAAAGTCACTAGACACCCATACTTTGTTAAACGATTTGAAGGGAGAAGCGGCAGCTTATTTAAATATGGGTATTGTATCTGACAAAAGGAAAGAATTTACAAAAGCGGTTGAATATTACAACGCTGCCCTCCATATCAACGAAAAACTGAATGACAAATACAGGATTTTAGCTTGCTTGAGTAATCTTTCAGTTTCTTATCGCAACTTAAAATGGTATGATAAAGTTATTTCCATCTGCGAAAGGGGTTTGAATATGGCTGAAGAAACGAATGCAGCATCCATAAAAAAAATATTTTATGAAAATTTATCGGCTACATACGATAGTTTGCATGACTATAAAAATGCCTTTGCAAATTATAAACTATTAAAGCAAATGGACGACAGCCTATTTCTGGTTGAAAAAAGGGCGGAAATACTGGACATGGAGGCTAAATACCAAAGCGAAAAAAAGGAAATACAAATAAGTAACTTAACCAAAGGTGTAAAGTTGCAGGCTGTTGAGTTAGAAAACAAAAAGAACCTTCAGATATTTTTGTTGGTAAGTGGTTTACTTGTATTATTTCTATTGATCGTTTATTACAGATTATATGCTCTAAAATTGAACTCCTCCAAACTGTTGTCTCAGAAAAACCAGGATCTTGAAAAAGTGAATCACTCACTTACTCAATCCGAGTCGACATTGCTTGAGTTAAATGCAACAAAAGATAAATTCTTTACCATCATTGCTCATGACATGAACAACACCTTAAGTGCTTACAGATCGGTGACCAAAATGCTTGCTCAAAATTTTTATGAATTAAGTGAGCAAAAAAAATTAGAGCAGATTATAGGTATCAGCAAATCTTCTGAAAACCTGTACAACCTTTTGCAAAATCTATTGCAATGGTCGACCTCAAAAACCGGTGCTATGAAATTTAATCCTAAAGAAATAGATTTAGGCATTATTGCGTTTAAAGTGGTAACACTGCTGCAGGATAATGCCGATAAAAAAAATATAGATATTGCCATGAATATCAACACCAACACCTTTGTATTTGCTGATATTAACATGGTATCAATAGTTATGCTGAATCTAGTTTCGAACGCCATTAAATACTCCAATATAAATGGCAATATACAAATTGACGCAAAAGAAGACGGTGATTTCTTTGTCGTATCCGTCATCGATAACGGAATTGGAATTTCAACAGAAGATATTCCAAAACTATTTCGTGTAGAAGTTGACCATAAAACCATTGGCATCTCCAATGAAAAGGGGACCGGCATTGGACTTATTCTATGTATGGAATTTGTGTTAAAAAACGGTGGAAACATTTGGGTGGAAAGTGAAATTGAAAAAGGATCGACTTTCAGTTTTACCTTGCCAAAGATCAAATAATAGCAATATATAAAAGCACGTAAAGTATGCAGGAGAAAATTAAAATAGCACTTATTGATGATCATCAACTTGTAATGGACGGCATAGCATCTTTGCTATTTAACGTCCCTGAAATTGAAATAGCTGGCAAGTGCTCCAACAGCACAGACTTATTTACACTGTTGGAGAAAACGAAGATTAATGTTGCAATGATTGATATTTTTTTGCCAAAGCCTGAAGGTATTGAAATCTTAAAATCAATACGCAAGCTTCATCCCAAGGTTAAAGTTATCATATTAAGTGGTAACGAAGAAGAGGAACTTATTGCAGCAGCTTTTAATGCAGGTGCTTTGGCTTACATCACCAAAAATGTAGAACGGGAAGAATTGTTGCATTGCATCTCTATGGTGATCAATAATCAAACCTACATTGGAATGCACCTGGAAAAGAAACTATCACAAAAGTTCATTAAAAATGCCATACACGGCGATAAGTTTTCACATCACAAAATTAAAGATATCACCACCCGGGAATTGGAAATTATCAAATTGCTTTCAGATGGATTAAGCTATAAGGAAGTAGGAGCGCAACTGGGCATAAGCACACGCACTGTTGAAGCTCACAAAAACAACATCCTTGAAAAATTAGAATTAAAAAATATGATTGAGTTGGTGAAATTTGCTATAAAAAACAAGCTAACCGACTTGTGAGCACCCGTTAAATCCCCTACTTTTTAATAGGTTTAATTACGGATTGGTTTAAAATCTGTAAAACATACTTTTGTATTATTAGCGAAAGGTTAAATTAACGCTAATTCAATTCTCATCTTACAATAAGTCAAAAATGAAAATATTCTACATAATCTGTTGCATGTTAATTATGAGTTTAGTGGCTCAGGCTCAACCACCTCAACTGGAATGGGCAAAACAAATCGGCGACTCCGATGGATCTGATATTGGGTACGCCATTACAGCTGATGATAATGGAAATGTTTACACTACCGGTATTTTTATGGATACTGTTCAGATAGGTTCAAATAATTTTTTAGCACAAAATTCGGATGTTTTCGTTACTAAACAAGACTCTTTAGGTAACTTTATATGGGCAAAACAAATTGGCGGATCCGGTCAGGCAGGTAGTTACTCAATAGCAGTTGACCAGTTTGGAAATGTCTATTTTACAGGTATCTTTAGTGACACAATCACTTTTCCTCCGGGTCCGGCACCGCAGCAATTTATATCATTAGGATATTATGATATGTTTGTTTGCAAACTTGATGCTTCAGGCATTTTACTCTGGGCAAAGCATATTGGAGATCAAGGCTATTCCGACTGGGGTCAAAACTTAAAACTAGGAGAAAATGGAGCAGTTTACATTTCCGGATATTTTACCGACACAGTTGACTTTGATCCGGGCATTGGATATAAACCCTTGATTGCTCATGGACCCGGTGATACAGACGCCTTTGCCCTCAGGCTTGACACAGCTGGCAATTATATATGGGCCTCAGGAATGGGTGGTCCGGGGTTTGATGCAGGAATGGGCATTGCGGTATATGACAATGATGTGTATATTACTGGTGTATTTGATCAAACAGCAGATTTCGATCCGGGTTTAGGAACTTATTTACTTACTGCACCCGGCTTTGCAGGAAGTGCAAATGGTTATGTATGCAAACTGAATGCGCTCGATGGCAGTTTCATTTGGGCAATACAATTGGGAGATGATCAACAAGATTGGTGTAATAATATAGCCACAGATCCTTTTGGCGATGTTTTGGTAACTGGCGAGTTTTCAGGAATAGTGGATTTTGATCCAGGTGCTGCACAATACAATCTTACATCACAATATTGGGACATTTTTGTCTGGAAATTATCACCTCAAGGCAATTTGATATGGGCAAAACAGCTTGGAGGTCTGCAGTATGATTGGGGTAATGCAATTGCTGTTGATGATTCTGGCAGCGTTTACACCACAGGATTTTTTCAAGACACTGCAGATTTTGACCCGGGACCGGGAGTGTTTAATTTAATTGCCGGTGGCTATTGGGAAGTTTACATAAATAAATTAACATCAAGTGGCGACTTTTCCTGGGCAGTTGCATTCAACGGAAGCACAGCTCTAGATTTAAGTGTCAATCAAGGTTGGAGCGTTGCAATTGATAACCAATACAACATTTATACAACAGGACAGTTCGAAACTGATTGCGATGTCGACCCGGGACCCGACACTTTAACATTTAGCACAGGATGCACGGGTTGTGGTCTTGGTGCATTTTATTACGAAGACGCATTTATCCATAAAATGAGTTATTCAACTACAGTCGGGCTCTCAGAAACAGCACTGAATCAAACGCAAATAAATGTTTTCCCTAATCCGGTAAAAGATAATTTAACTATTATCCTTCCAAAAAACTATGCTACTGTTGAACTATCTGTTTTCGATATAACAGGCAGAATTATTTCAACAACTAATTTTTATGATGTGAGTAAAATTAATCAACCGGTATCTTTAACACCGGGAGTATATGTTCTGCAAATTAAAACCGATGAAAGCGACATTCAAAGTTTTAAAATATTGAAGGATTAAAAAGGTTGGATGATTGGTGTAAAAGCCTTTTTATAGATTCCATTCCTTTTTCAACGTAAAAACTCTGCCCAATTGCCTGCCTGTTTTGGTAATTCGCCATTTACGAATTGCGAATTTAATTTTTAAGTTGAATTTCTGATTCTGAATGTTCTAATTCAAATTTTTGAGTGTAAATATTATATTTTTTTCGAATCATCACGAATAATGTCCAACAAAAATATCTCGTAATGCATAAAATTCACTATGGAGTATATCTTGACTATAATTACCCCCATTCTTCAGACCACCCATCACCACTAAATGAAAAATGAAAAAACTCTACTATTAAGTTGTTCGAAAATGGGGGTACTTACACAGCGATTCTAAAATCAAAAATTATGTATGTTGATACAAATAAAAAAAATTATTGATTAACCACGGAAAACATTTTAATTATGGATTCCTGATCAGGTTTTAATTTCAGAGAGAAATTGCGAAAAAGTTTAATGCTTCGTAAATCTTGTGATCCATACAGTATTTTCACTGCTGAGCTTCAATACATACATTTGAGGTGCTAAATAATCAATGTTAATCGAGGTGCCCGAAAGAATTCCCTTTGCAACATTTTCTCCTAAAAGATTATTTATTTCATATCGTACGTTTTGTGCATTTTTAATACTCAATGTGATATTGATCTTATTTGTTGCGGGGTTAGGATAAACCAATATACCATGACCATCTTCCTCTTCAACGCCTACTGAGAATACAGTACACCCTGGAAAGCTGTTGTTATTAAACCAGGACTGAACAAGATCTAAATTTGCATTGTTGAGTGTAAAATTCTGATTGCCGCCACTCAGTGAATCCCTGCTGAAAACATAGGCATAATCATACACAACAGTATCACCTGCGTTTAATGTGAACGGACCACTGCTCATTAAAAACCGTCTGTCTTCCGGAGTGTTTCCTGCAGTATATTCTGTCCAATTTCCATATAGCGGAAAATTAACAGGATCAGTAGTACCGGGAAACATAAAATTACAAACCGCTGTGCTGCCAGGATTATACCCATTTCCGCCATATGTCATCTGATCCCCATTCAGCCATACACCCCTGAGGTAATTGTAAAAGTCTTCGTAACCATTAGGATTACTTATAGGACCGCCATTTTGACTATTATAATATAGAAATTTATTCATGCCAAAATATTCTCCCGGCTCGTCAGTTGTACCGTTATTATTATTATCCATTCCATCACCGGCAGGTGCAGTCGGGCCATGCAATACTTTTACATTCATAATCGGCGGGTTCAGTCCATACCCGGAACCAGTTTCATCATCAGGATCGCCATTGTATGTAAACGCGGTATTGCGTCCTACATCGCATCCCACATAATCGTCTACCGCATTTCCAAGGTCTGAATCAACCCAAAATCCAAAATATACATCCGTATAATTTTTGTTGCTCCGGTTAATCATCTCCGTTTTATAAAAAGTGGTATAATTAATCACTTCATTAATTGGAGTAATATTATCACATAGAAATCCGTAAACAGAAGTTCGCAACTCTATTCCCATGGGATCACTGCTTGTTTCAGTGTGAAGATTAAGTGAGTCATTAAAAATTTTATATAACATTTGGTCACCCAAAATATCAGGGTAATCGCCCCCGGTAAGCGGATTGTATAAACCATTTCCATCCACATCGATGAAAGGTGCTAAATTACCTGTAACAATTCCATTGCCTTTAGCTGGCCAGTTGATAATGCTGAGCGGAACATTATTATTGCAAGGTTGAAAGGATACAGTACCATTCAGAAAATTATTTTTAAATGATTCAATTTCCCAACGACTCACTTTATATACCCTGTCAAAATACAGTGATGTGGAATCTCCGGGCGCAATGCTCATCTCATCTAACGGACCTGCCCAGAAATCATTTCCTGTCTGACGATATGTTTGTGCTGCTACATACGTTTGACCGCCGGCATCTATTCCACCAATCCAATGTGATGATGCAAAAATTGAATGCTTACCGGAACCCTTCGGAACCTCATATTGGGGATTACTCAGGTCCCAATGCATATCACCGCCTGATAAAATTGTAGTGCTTACGAGGTTGATATCAAAATCATTCTTCCCGATAGTTGCATTAGCGCAACCAGCACACGTGTTTCCCAATGGTAACGCGGGCACTACAGTTTGTGTAATTGGAACAAGGTAATCATCATAATCAAATGACACAGGGCAAATAGTTCGTCTTGTAGACCGCCACATTTTACCGTTTGGCATGATCTCATGAATATAACCAAACACACCGCTACCTGTACACGGGGTTCCAGTTAAAATTGACTCCAAGTGAAATGTGAACAAATCACAATCCCACGGATTTAACAATTGCCCATAGGCTGCGGAGTGACTGGAATTAATAAAAAGTACACGTCCTGAATTATCCTTTGCAAAATTGATAACTCTGCCGGCGTAAGATCCTGTCGCGTATCCATATTCAAAATCCTCCATGCGAAAAGGGATAAAATTATTATTTCTGAAATAGGAGATGCTGCATATTATATTAGGAACACTAAAAGTTCCTGATGAAATCCATATCCTTCCGTGAATATCATATTCCAGATCGTAAATGTAAGGACTGATCACATTATTGGTATTACCCGGTGTGAATGTACTCCAGGTAATTCCATTGTCGCTTGTCATGCAAAGACCATTGCGGGTACCTACCCAAAGATTGCCGGATCCATCGCGTATAATTTTGGTAATCGAATCATTGACCAATGTATAGTAACTCCAGCTATTGTTTGCTACTTCCAGTCGAGCAAGACCGGCATTCGTGCCAAACCAAACATAAATTGATTCCGACAAAATTTCCGTTACAATATTTCCCGGCAGTTGGGGAGTCGTATATGTGTTAAGCACGCTACCACCCTGAGTAGGATAACCTGTATAACTGATAGCTCCATTGTTAGTTCCAATCCAGGATTCACTCCCACGAAAACTTATGCAATTGGTTGTATCCGATGGTAAACCGTTACCGCTATTCAACATCCACCAGCCGTTTGTTGTTGAATCATAAACGGCTGTTCCGATACTTGCTGTATTAATCCAAAACCTGTTTGAATTGTCGAACCCTACTTCATTCAAAACAGTTGAATTCACAGCACCCGGAATCGCAGGATAGGTATCGAAACTTTGCGATGCAGCAAAGGTGCTGATAGCGCTAAAAGCCAAACATAGAAGCGAATGAATTTTCGTAAATTTCATGGTGTTTTTTGTATTGGTTACAACAAAAATAATCCAAAATAGTAGAGCAGGTCACGCAATAAATTTGGAATAATATACAGGTCTGACCAGGGTAAAAGGGTGAATTGCAAAAATGGAACAGGATTTCGGCTTTGACTTTATTACCAAGCCATGTTCAACCCTTAAAATTCGCTAAAAGAACAACCAGGCTGCTAAAAAATGATAAACCCTGAAAATTATTGACTTTCAAGGTTTGGTGGCGATCCAGACGGGACAAATATCTATTTGACTAATGACATACAGATGTTTACAGTCAATGGTTTTATTCAGGGTAATTTTTGGCGAGATTCGGGTTATTCGGGCTAACAGCGCAAATAAGTAGCTCAAAATCAGTTTGATTCCACATCATTATAACTGGTCAATGTTCTTCCAGGAAAGATAGTTGAGTAACGGATTATCTGTTTCACTGTCCTGGCCCTGGTAAAGAAGTAACCCGTTGGAAGATGATTGATACTTGCTCCAATATTTAAGGCCGGATAACAGTTTGCGGTCTTTCTTTCCTGAAGATTTAATTTCGATGGCTTGTGGGCCGAATTCCTTATCAACTATCAGATCGACTTCATTTCCCAGATGGTCTCTAAAAAAGTACAGTCCATCGTTTAAACCTTGATTTGCTCTGTTCTTCTTTATCTCGGCTATACACCAATTCTCAAAAATAGCACCCATCATAGCATGTCGTCTCAATCCATCCTTAGAATTTATCTGTAGCAGCGCACACAACAAGCCGGTATCGTAAAAATAGATTTTGGGACTTTTTATTATTCTTTTATTAAGATTGTTGTGCCAGGGATGCAACAGGAAAACAATATAGCTGGCTTCCAGAAGGCCGATCCAGGATTGCACGGTCTTGGAATCGATACCGATCTGCTTTGCTAACTCATCTCTATTTAGTATTTGTCCGGCATGACTCGCACAAAGTTGAATCAGTTTGTTGAAGGCGGTCAGATTCGTGATATTTTTTAATTGACGAACATCTCGCTGTACATATGTTTGGATATAGCTTTGCATCCATTTTTGTGGATTCAGTTTCCTTGACACGATTTCTGGGTATCCGCCGGACAAAATATTTACCAGAATGTCATTAACCGGAGCTTTTGCCAATTTTAATTCGGCATAACTCAATGGGAGCAAAGTCAGGTATCCTGCCCGTCCTGCCAGCGACTGAGAAATTTGCTGATACAAAAGAAAATTATTCGAACCTGTTAACACGAACTGTCCGCGCGATGAACGCTTGTCTAAAAGGATTTGCAGATGTCTGAAAATTTCAGGTACCCGCTGGACCTCATCCAAAACTCCTCCATTAGGAAATTTTTCAAGAAACTTTTTGGGGTCAGTCAGAAATTCAGCTTCGGTTGTAGGGTCTTCAAAATTCACATAAGGTTTTCCTTTCAGCAATATCTTACTGAGTGTGGTTTTGCCACTTTGACGAGGACCTGTGATGCACAAGGCCCGGAATTGCTTTAGGGAATACCTGGCTTCTTCCAGTATGGCACGATAAATCATAGATTCCGGATTTGTACAAATATACAAAAAAGGAATCGAATTCCAGATATGTATAATTATACAAATATGGAATTCGATTCCAGATTTGTATTTAATGGATACTCAGAATTATAATCTTAAGGCAACTGATGGCTTGCCATAAACAATACCAACTCAGATAGTTTTGCTGATAACTTAGCCACATAATTACGAATTACCTGGATCGTTAAATCTAAAAAATCCGGTCAGTGAAGAGTTAGGGTGTTTTATAAACTTGTTTCCATTTATTAATCTTTTCAAATAAATATATCTAAAATGGCTTTAGAGATTAATTACAATCGTATGGAGCGTTAGATTGAACTGAAGCAAATTGCCTTATTTTAATTTGCAGCTACAAACTTGAGTTTGGCGGTTCTGTTACTCCTAACCTTTCAGGCAATAGCGGTGCTTTCATAGCAATTCACATTATTCATTTAACATGCTATCTATTTTCTCCATTCATCACCCGGCATAATCCTCTTCATAAATTCATCAAAAAGAGGCACAGTAAAAGCCGTATCTCCATGACTTGGGCTCCATATCATTCCTTTAACGATTAGTTGAAAACGAACCGGTGCAAGCTGTTGTACATTTTTTTCCATAATATCTGCAATGTCTCCTGAACGATGTGGTCCCTCACCTAATTCTGACATTGCCCGAAGATAAAGTTTTTCTGTAGGGGTAAGCCGGTCAAATCGTACACGAAAAAAGCTTTCATCCAGATCTGTAATGGCAATTCTAGATGCTTTTTCAACATCCGATTGTCGAATCGGAGATGATTCAGCAACATCCCAAGTATGTTTACCCCATTCCTGAATAAAATAGGGATAACCGCGTGTGTGAAAAAATGCAAGATTTAAAGCATCTGCATCGTAAGTAACATTTAGAGCTTTTGCGGGTTTTTGTAACGCATCATCAGCATCCGCTTTACTTAGTGGACCAATAAAAGGGAAATCAAAAAGTCGTTCAGCATAAGATTTTGCAATTCCCATCTGACCCCTCAATTGGGGCAATCCCGCTCCAACAAGTGAAATTGGCAATGCTTTTTGTGCACAACGGTGCAAAGCCGTAATCAGTGCAGCTAATTGTTCTTCTTTGACATACTGAAGCTCATCAATAAATAAAATAATTGCTGTGTCTGCTTTTTGTGCAGCAACTCCTACCGCTTCTAACAACTCAGACAGATCATGTTCTAAATCACCATTATCAGCAAGACCAGGTTCTGGTTCTGTATCGAAACCAACTTCAATGTCATTGTACTTAACTTTGAGTGATTTAGCAAAACCAACTAATGCTTTTAGTGCTCTTGTTGAAACATCTTTTGCTTTTTCAATAGTTGATAATTTTAAAAGCAATTTTCGTATTTGAGGAGCAATCATTGCAGGTAACGATTTTTTTTCCGGAGCTTCAATTCTTACTGTAAATAATTTATTTTTTTCAGCATCATCACGAATAATATCCAACAAAACAGTTTTGCCTACTCCTCTTAACCCAACCATCAAAATGCTTTTTGAATGCAGCCCATTTTTTATCCGCTGAAGCGCAATTGAAACGTTCTGCCTCAACAAATCTCGTCCTGCCACTTCCGGAGGTCTTACTCCGGCTCCCGGAGCGTATGGGTTTAAAGTTGGATTCATATATATAAAGATCTTATTAAAGTTATTAAAAAAAGCTAAACTTACTAAACTTCTTATACATTTAATTTAATCCAAAAAAAAAGCCTCATTTCTGAAGCTTTT
>JALYQW010000085.1 GCA_030855635.1 Bacteroidota bacterium
TATTCCGGGATGAATTGCTGGGATGTCAATCTGAATTCTGCATACAGCAATTACGCTGTATGTTACCTCAGTTCACCGATCTTTGATTTCAGTTTGGTAGCCCAGGCGCATATTTCATTCTGGACAATGTACCGTGCCGAATATTTGTGGGATTATATGTCGGTGCAATATTCTGTTGACAAAGGTGATTCATGGGAATTCATGCCATTTCCAAATTTGATTAATCCGGATGGTTATGTAGAGAAGTGGATAAAATCAGAACTGCATGTAAATAATTTATATGGCTATGGTGCGGTGCAGTTCCGTTTTATTTTTGTCTCCGATAACAGCATTGCTCTTGATGGATATTCCATTGATGATTTCAGGATTGATATTGATGCACTGTCCACTCCGGATTTGAATTCAGGAGATGCATTTTCATTTTACCCGAATCCTTCCAATGGCAGTGTGAATTTTAGTTTTAAAAATTCAAATTACATCCAGGCACAGATAACGGTTTATGATGCAACCGGCAAAATCATATTGACACAACCCATTACAAATTTACCAAATAACAGTCTCAGTTTGTCCAACCTGAATCAGGGAACTTATTCAGTAGTTTATAACGACGCAGATGCGGTGATTGTAAAAAAACTGGTTGTTGTTCACTGATTCTGATTTAAATAAAATTTCCGGTTCAGTCAGCGCACATGAATTTTAATAGCGTGGATCGGTTACAGTTTCCAGCCTGGCCAGTTTCTCAACTTCCACGCTGGGGAACCCAAATTCCTCCACCACCTTACCTAAAATCAAATATACGCCACGTCCTTTAAAAGGATAGCGGTTCAGGCTGGGAGCGAAATGTGTAGTATCGAAAAAATTCCCTTCATCATCCAGGAAGGTTCCAAAATTCATCATATCATTCCGTATCGTGGTAACATATTTAATCGTAACCAGGTTTCCAATCATACGCACCATCTTCCCTACATGATGAATCAGTTCCCGCGCTTTTACCTCGCCGCGAAAGGATGTTTTCAGCAGATCAAAAGCCGACAAGGTGACCGGAAAGCCCAGGAGTTCCATTTCATCGAAAGCATCTTCCACAGTTTGATGAACCAGTACAGGAAGTTCGAAATGTTTGGCAGGTGTTGCAAAAAGTTGTTGCATAGCCGGGGGAGGCGTTGATTTACCCAGCAGCATGTGTGCATCCCAGAGCAGTTGTTTTTTATCGGTGCCCGTGAACCGGAACGCATCCAGCCGGATGAGCAGTATCAGTTGCTCAATGGTGATACGCGAGCGGGTTACTAAATCCTCCAGGCTGGCAAAATCGCCATTATCGAGGCGCTCCATGGGAATATTCTGCGCAAAGGAAGATTCAAAATTCTGAATGAGATTGAATCCAAGATAAATATCCTTTCCGTAAATGGTAGTATTATAATCACTCTTATTCGCGCATGGAAGATGGATCGTGGCGCCTCCTTTCCGCGCTTCGTTCACATATACCCAGGTGTTATAAAACCCGCCAAAATTATTGATTACTCCTACGTGAAACTCATGCGGGAAGTATGTTTTCAGATAAAGGCTCTGATAACTTTCCACCGCGTAGGATGCGGAATGCGCTTTGGAAAATGAATATCCCGCAAAGGATTCAATTTGCCGCCACACCTCTTTGATAAGTTCCTCAGAATAACCTTTGGCTCTGCAGTTTTCGAAAAATTTATCCACAATCAGTTCCATTTCCCGCTTGCTACGCGTTTTACCGCTCATCGCTCTTCGCAGTACATCGGCATCAGCCAGGTCGAGTCCTGCAAAGTGATGACACACCTTGATCACATCTTCCTGGTACACCATCACCCCATAGGTTTCTTCCAGTTGTTCTTTCATAACGCTGTGCAGATACGAAAATCCTCCGGGATTGTGAAAGCGCTGAATATACTCTTTCATCATACCGCTTTTAGCCACACCCGGACGAATGATAGAACTGGCTGCTACAAGACTCACGTACTCTGAGCAGTGGAGCTTTTTTAACAGCCCGCGCATGGCAGGACTTTCGATATAAAAACAGCCAATGGTATCACCCGACTTTAGTTGTTCCTTCACCAGTTCATCTCGTTTAAACATGGGAACATCATGCACATCCACTTTAATGCGGCGGTTGCGAAGTACCAGGTCGGCGGCTTCTTTAATATGTCCTATTCCCCGCTGACTGAGAATATCCAGTTTTTCAAATCCAATAGCTTCTGCCACATACATATCCCATTGGGTGGTTGGATACCCTTTCGGGGGAAGATCGAGTGCGGTGTAGCAACTGATGGGCTCCTCCGATATTAAAATACCACCGGCATGGATGGTGCGGAGGTTGGGGAATTCACTCAGCATTTTTCCATAGTGAAACAATGGTTTTGTAATGCTGTCGAGTTCCATAGTGCTTTTACGCGATTCCACCAGCGCGTCAATCTCGTCCTTGGGCAAACCGTATACTTTTCCCATTTCACGGATGATTGATTTTCCCTTAAAAGTCGACATGGCACCGAGTAACGCAGTATGTGCCCGGCCGTAGCGTTTAAAAATATATTCGGTCACATCATCGCGTTCTTTCCATGAGTAATCGATGTCGAAGTCGGGAGGTGATTTACGTTTGGGGTTAAGAAACCGTTCGAAGTACAAATCGAGTTCAATAGGGTCTACGTCGGTAATGCGAAGGCAATAGGCCACAATGCTGTTGGCACCACTCCCCCGCCCTACATGATAAAATCCGCGTGACATGCTGTAGCGAATGATATCCCAGGTAATGAGAAAGTAGGAAGAGAAACCGAGGGCATCAATAATTTCCAGCTCATGTTTAATACGGCGTTTTGCTTCCTTGTTATTTTTTCCATAACGATAAAGCAGTCCATCATCAGCAAGTTTTTCAAGAAGCAATTTGTCATCATAACGGTTTCCCGTAAATGTTTTTTTATTCTTTATTGTTTTAAAATCGAAAGTAAATGTGCAGTCACCCAAGAGTGCTTTGGTATTACGCACCACCTGTGGCAATGCCTCGTAGGATTTCACCAGTTCGCTTTCGCGGATGAAGGTTTCGGAGGGATGAGCGAGCATTTCGGGTTCGAGTTGAGAGAGCAGGATGTTGTTGTCGATAGCACGCAGGTGGCGGTGCAGTTGGTAGCCTTCGTCATCCAAAAAAGTAACGGGCTGCATGATGACGCCGTTCTCAATAATATGGCTGCTTTTCGCCGAAGCGCGGAGCTTGTTGATATCACGCATTGCAATGCCGGCAAATTCATTGTCGTGCAGTTTCCCAGCAGGAAAGCGATGAACGGGATAAATTACATAGCACTGTTTAAATTGGGGAGCGCGGTCGGGATATACTTCACCGTTGGTATTATGCAGGGTAATAAATTCATTGATCTCCCGGAAGCCTGGGTTGTTCCGTGCTACAATCGTATATACCTGGTCGTTACCATTGCGTATCTCCGCACCCGCAACAGGTTTTATGCCGTGCTTCTCACACGCTTCGGTAAAATCGGGTATGCCAGTGGTGTTGTTGATATCGGTTAACACCAATGTCTCCACCGCCGCCTTTTGAGCAGTTGCAACGAGCGCCTCAATGGAGAGTGTGCCGTAGCGGAGGGAGAAGTTGGAATGGGTGAACACTTTGAGATGAGAGATGATAGATAAAAGAGCAAATAATGATTATATTACGATCATTTTTGTGATTTCAATATAATCATTTCACAGACAAGAAAAGCCGGATTAATTAACTTTTAAATTATTAGATTTCAGCGTGAAACAAAATTTTGGTAAAAAAAATGGTCTTTTTTAAAAAGAGTTTATTACTATTATACTTTGAACCTTCATTACAAACCGGCTTTCAAAACGAACGTTAAGGGTGCCGGGCCGGATTATGGATATGAACAGATATTTCACGTATGCTCTTTTAGTTATATCCATTTTCGCAATGACCTGTTGTACGCAGAAGCATGCACCCGGGAACCGGAAAGTTAAACTGAATCATCCGCCACCTGGCACCAATCACCTGTTAGAAAATATTTTCATTGATCAAACAGAAGTCTCCAATATGACCTGGAGGGAATATATGTACTGGACAAAAAAGGTATATGGGGCCGAATCAGTAAAATATAAGTCTACCCTGCCGGATACCCTCGTCTGGAAAAGTTGCTTTAGCGATTTTAAATTAAAAACCAACCAGGACTGGACTGATATTGAAAGCCTGGTTTATCTGTATCTCAGGCATCCGCAATACAGCTATTTCCCAGTCGTCGGTATTTCGTTCGAGCAGGCAAACAATTTTTGCTCCTGGAGAACCAACCGGGTTAATGAGGTACTTTATGTAAATAAACATAAAAATGTAACATTTCCGATTGACTCTTCAATTGTAATTCCTAAAAGAGTGTTGTTTCGTCTCCCTTCTGAAGAAGAATGGGAATTTGCAGCCAGTTCAGGGTTTGACAGTTCAAAATATATGAATAACAATGTCAGGAAAATTTATTACAATACCCTGGAAACATCATCCGTTCGTATAGTTACCAACAATAATGAACGTTTTACCCCCATGCTTGAGTCTTCGCTTATGCCCGACCGTTACAACCGGTATCATTTACACGGCAATGTTGCTGAAATGATAAATTCCAAAGGAATCGCCAAAGGTGGGAGCTTCATCCATTCTCTAAATGACAGTCATTATTCAAAGCAAACACTTTATTCCGAACCTACCTATTGGCTGGGTTTTAGATGCGTGTGCGAGATTTTACAGGATCACAAATAACCGGCGTTTATTCATTCGGATAATGCCATGAAGAGTATTCTGTAGATGGTGTTTCGACCCTAGCCCTAAAGGGAGTAGTTACAGCGTTAAATGGATTGTGGTAAGTAAAAATGAAAAATTGATTTTCATTTTTACTCCGAGTTTCTCCCTTTAGGGCTGGGTCGAATCACACGGCGAACATATAAATACAATGGCTTTCACCTTTCCCCCACTCCAATTGCCCTCACCACCGCTTTATCTCCGAACCGGTTCTTAAGTCTGTCAATGGCCTGATAAAGGTTTACCATTTCGGTTGAATCTTCAAACAAATTAATTTGCGGATGGCCTTGTACGAGGTGACTAAAACGTATACCCACAAGGCGTATGAGCATGCGTCGTTCGTATAGTTTTTTAAACAGTTCCTTTGCGCGGGCTATGAGTACATGGTCGGAGCCGGTGTAGGGTATGCGCGCCTGCGTGGTGTGCGTATCGAAATTGGAATAACGGATTTTTACAGTGATGCAGGAAGTGAGCCTTTTCTCTTTCCTCAAGTCGTATGCAAGGGCTTCCACCATCGTTACCAGCAGCTCATTTATTTTAGTGATGTCGGTAGTATCTTTTTCAAAAGTGGTTTCGGTGCCGATGGATTTACGTTCGGTGTAAGGCACTACAGGAGAATTATCAATCCCATTCGACTTTTCCCATATGCTACGACCGTTATCTCCCAGCACACGCACCATCATCTCCACGGGCATCGCGCTAAGCGTTTCAATAATGGACACGCCCATGTTGCGTAGCAGTTGGTACGACTTCTGCCCCAGCATGGGAATTTTAATAATGGAAAGCGGATTAAGAAACGGCTGCACCCGCTCCTGCTCTATTTCAAGCTGCCCGGATGGCTTGGCCTCATTAGTAGCAATTTTCGAAACTGTTTTATTCGGCGACATGCCAAATGATATCGGCAAACCTGTTTCTTTAATAATACGCTGCCGCAATTCAGAACTCCATTTTAAACAGCCATAATATTTATCCATCCCGGTAATGTCAATGTAATGTTCATCGATGCTGGCTTTCTCATACAGCGGTGCATCTTCATGAATAATATCGGTGACCATATTCGAAAACTTGCTGTACACTTCCATATCACCGCGCACAATAATCGCATCCGGACAAAGCATCTTCGCCATCCGCATAGGCATAGCCGAACTCACGCCATACTTACGCGCTTCGTAGCTACAACTTGCCACCACTGCCCGATCGGAGTTGCCGCCAATGAGAATGGGTTTTCCAATAAGGGATTTATTTTGCAGGCGTTCGACGGAGACGAAGAAGGAATCGAGGTCGAGGTGGATGATGTTACGGTTGGGGAAAAGGGTCATTGGGTGGTCATTGGGTGGTCATTTGATGGTCATTGGGGTATTGGAAGGGTGATGATTCGATTGTCATTCAATAGACATTCCATTGTCATTGGGATATTAGTAGGGTGATGATTTTACTGTTATTCAATAGGCATTCGGTGGTCATTGGGGTATTGGAAGGGTGATGATTTTACTGTTATTCAATAGACATTCGGTGGTCATTGGGATATTAGTAGGTTGGTGATTTTGTTGTTATTCGATGGTCATTGCTTTTGGAGGGGAGAAAAGGTTTTTATAAACTTATTTAGTGATCCGCAATTTTCCGGTTACTGTTTCTTTATCGGTTTCTAGCCGTACAATATAAGTTCCACTTGCGGAACCGGTTAATGTGATCTCTTTAGTAAAATAGGGTGGCTGGAAATTTCCTTCCGTTTTATAAATTAGTTGTCCGAATAAATTATAGAGTTGCATTCGATACACATGGCCTTTCATATTTTGCGCATTGATAAATGCTTTCTCCCATCCGGGATGGTAATACATTGTCAATGATGCGTGGACTGCATTTATTTCAGCCAGGCTAACCAGTGTATCACAGGGACTACCTGTCAAAGCTCCCAATTCGTAGTTAGGATTGTTAGGCAAACAACCGTACGTTCGCTTACCACCCAGGTAAAAACTGTAAGGTTGAAAATCACACGCCGTTCCTAGTGAATCGGGTGCATTGATAACACCCAGGTTCATGTTAATGGAATTGTAAACCGAATCAGGATACGGGTAGGGGAAAAAGGTGGGTTGTTCATAAATGGTTGCAACATAAATTTTTCCATCCGGAGCTAATTTTACCCATCTTCCACTTTCGGGAACATCGGTGGAGTCTAATAAAATTCGAGTAGCAACCGGATCAGGGTCATTCAAATTATACTGGTACAAATAACCATTTGGTTTAGTTGTGAATGAAAATGGAATAGCATTAACATATAACAACTGATTGTTTGGTGAAAAAGTACAACTCCAGTACCAGGGAAACGAATCACCGGAACTTACAATGTAATCCTGCTCTAGAATATGTTCATTTGTTAGCAAACCTTCACAACGATTGAAATCGTAAACTGCGGTGAAGCCTTTGTTGCACAAAACAGCAATTTTGGAACCATCATTACTTGGCTCAATCCTAATTGCGTTTGCGTAAACAATATCGCCTATATTCTGGGTGTGGTCTAAAGTAACACCTGAAGGAGAAACAAGGTACCAGAAATACTCATTGTTGGCCGGATCCAATTGCCGTACTACCACCCACCAATCCCTGCCATTTCCATGTTTTATTGCACTAATACCATCAGCAGCGAAAAAATTAGCTGATTGCAACTGAACATTTTTTACTACTACAGCGCCATTTCCTCCATTCTGACTCATGTCGATAATTGAGTAATAAAAACCATACACTGAGGTAACTCCGGCGCTGAATAAATAATAAAGACTATCAGTTCCAGGAAAGGGAGTTATCACTAATTCCCTGTACCATCCTTGGCCCACAACACTATCTCCATTTAACATTAACTGATGAAGTTTATTCCAAACCAGAGTAGTATTTCCCGGTAAAGTGGCCCGGGTATTAGCGTAAAAGAGTAGATTTCCTGAAGTATCAGAAATGCTAACAC
>JALYQW010000044.1 GCA_030855635.1 Bacteroidota bacterium
CATTGATTTTGCTAAGTTAGTTTTTTAAATTATTTAGATCAATAAATTCTTCTGTTTTTGGACCATTTTTTTTCCTTAAGGATTCTCCTTTCATTTCTATACGGTGGGAGTCGTGAACTAATCTGTCCAGGATTGCATCGGCAATGGTTTGTTCTCCAATTACTTCATGCCATTTGTTCACCGGTAGTTGTGATGTTATGATTGTTGAACCTTTTTCGTGCCGGTCTTCAATAATTTCTAACAGTGTGGAGCGACTTTGTGCATCTAAAGGAACAATGCCAAAGTCATCAATTAACAGGAGATGTTGCTTTTCGATTTTTGCAAGTTCCTTTAAATAAGAACCATCGGCTTTTGCGATTTTCATTCGCGCGAAGAGTTTCGTGTTATGTTGGTACAACACGCGATATCCTAATGAACATGCCTGATGTCCCAGAGCAGATGCCAGATAACTTTTTCCTATGCCTGTGCTGCCTGTGATGATGATATTTTCTTTGCGTTTTATAAATTCGCAATCGGCCAATCGCAAAACTTGATTTTTGTCTACTCTGTTATTATCGAATGCAATTTGTTCCACATTTGCTTTATATCGAAAGTGAGCGCGCTGTGTAGCCCGATCCAGCTTTCTGTTGTACCGTTCATCCCATTCACAGTCGATTAAATATTCGATCATTTCATCGGGCGTGAACTTTTCATTCTTACCTGACTCCACTGTGAGTTGAAACGATTTTGCCATTCCAAGAAGTTTCATTTGCTTCATTTTCTCTAAGATTTGTTTCATGATTTTTATTTTAGTAAATATTTATTGATAGTAATTTCCTCCACGAATATTTTCGTGATCCGGCATGTTGGCTGTTGGAGTTTCTTCATCGTATTTATCAAGATTATTTTTTAAGATATCATCAATGATTTTGTAATTGTAATAACCAATTTCATGTGCACGTTTACATGCCTTTATCAGTCGGCCATTTCCAACTCTTTTCGCTAGCGATAAAATGCCCTGACAGGATCTGTAGGCTTGTTCGGGATGCTGCTTTTTTCCCAGCACCTGGCTGATGTAGTATTCTACTTCCGGATCAATAGCTTTGGCTTTGTCCATAAAAAAAGCAGGATTCCATTCCGTTACATAGCGGTGTTGAGGCGGCATATGTTCGGGAACGGTAGTGTAATTGTGAGGGCTTCGTATCCTTTTATGGGTAGCAACTAATTTGTAGTTCTTGTACAGTGCTACTTTGGATTTAGAGTATTGCAACTTTATTTTTTTACCGATCAACTCATAAGGAACGCTGTAATAATGCTGGTCTTCGGTTAAATAAATATGTCCGTTTTTCATCACTGTTACCAGTTTAATGGTCAGCATCTCAAACCGGGTTGCAGGTAATGATTCCAAATACGGTAATTCAATTTTCAATTGCATTGTTCTTGAGTAATCTCGATCGGTAAGCAGCGTGTCATTGTGCACTTTGAGATGCGCTCTTATTGCAAAATTTAGTTCGGTTAAGGTGAGAATTTGATTTTCGGGAAGGTTAGCGTAGATGCGCTGATAAATAATCTTTACCATGTTTTCTACATGTGCCTTGTCCTTTGGTTTTCTGGAGCGTGCAGGAACAATATAAACCCCATAATGATCTGCAAAGGCTTTAAAGTTCTCATTCAACTGAGGCTCATAATTATTGGCTTTTAAAACAGCCGATTTTAAATTATCAGGCACAATAGCCTGTGTAACTCCGCCAAAAAAGTGGAATGAGTTTTCAGAACCTGTTACAAACTCTTCGATAGTTTGATTTTCCAGTGCTTCTACGTAAGTGTATTGGCTCCAGCCAAGTATGGATACAAATACCTGAGACTTTTTTATCTCCCCTGTAATTTCATCTGCATAAGGCAATGTTGCTCCTGCATAATCCACATAGGTCTTGTCCCCTACCTTATGCTCAATGTGCATACTGGGCTTCACTTTTTTACTCCAGGCGTTGTAATGATGGTAAAACTGGGTCTCAGCAAAGCCCAGAGGGTTTTGTTCTTTATACTTTCTAAACTGCTTCAAAACAGTCACACCTCTTCGTCGCAATTGCTTTTCCATATCCGGGAAAAATGCGTGCAACTCTTGCAAACGATCTGTTGGAAGTACCTCTTGAACAGGATTAAAAATCTGATCCAATTCATAGTCAGAAAGCTTAGCCAGAGCCTCCCACGTAGTAGTTAACTTATTGAAGGTGTCGGTGTAAAGCTTGACTGTATTCTTGGATACAGCGATTTTCTGGGCGATTTTCTTTTTCCCAATCCCTTGAGAAAAAAGTTTAATAATTTGACGTACTTTGCTCATACTTATTGGTTTATTAGCCATGTTTTCATTAGATTTACATGGCGATATTAGCCAGTATATCTAAATGAATTCAATTGCTAAAACAGCATGATTACGTACCTGAAAATGAGGGGTCAGTTTGGACCGAAAACAGAGGGGTCAGTTTGCTCCGAAAAAAGGGGGTCAGTTTGGACCGAAGAAGTGGGGTCAGTTTCACCGAAATCTCCAATAAGTCCCCAAAAATTGAAATGAGGATAAGAGTAATTTTGTAAAGGTTGTCCTTCTGTCTCTTCATATTCAAAATTTACACACGTATGTTCCGCCGGTTGATCTTCACAAAAAAGAGTATCAACAGTTAAATTTAATTCTTCAGGAATAATGGTTTGTGCTCCCTGGTTAAAATAACTAAATGGCGTTTGCGCCAATAATCTGATTTTATTAAATCGTTTGGGTTTGTCTAACTGAAAATATCCCTCTTTTAAATTCTGATACCACGTTCCGGAATTTTGCGGAAACAGATTCAGATCGTGAAGTGGTGTCGCTGCTTCATAAACATTGTAATCATTCCAGTCATTTCCGTCATGGAATTTTATTAAAACTTTTGTTATTTCAAATTCATGTCTTACCTGTTCGGATTTTGCTTTTTGCGGAGACAATAGTTCTATGTGTTCACTTGCAGTGGAAACTCCGCCAATTTTATTGGTAACATCTACTGCTGGACGAAGTCCGTGCAAAAATTCAATATCTATGAAGCTATCCATCGGGATAATATGATCATTGGTGATTTCCAGAATTCCAATATTCCCGTCTTTTATAAGTATGTCGAATTTTTCTTTTGTATGTACATTGATCGCACCTGCAGGCAGGTTGTTTACATCCACTACAGGTTGATGTTGTAATTCAAGACTCTTATCAAATGCCCAGGTAAAGTCGAGTTTAACTTTAATATCCTTAAATGGTTTTGGCAAGTTGAGTTTGAAATTGAATGCCCCGGTAATAAGGAAAGGTTTGGGGGATTCTCCCGACAACATAGCATCGAGCGAAAAACCAAATTTAAAACGGAAAACTTTTGCTTTCAGCGATCCGCCTACAGCAATAAATCCGCCTAACTGTAATGGTTTGAAACTAATGCGTCCCGCTGTATCAATATACGCGCTTGCTTCTATGCCAACAGGCCCAACACTTTTCTTAAATTTCCATGATGCTCCGGCTCCGGCTCTTATACCTTGGGAGTTCATCATGAAATAGAAATAAACGTTCAGTATAGAAACAATTTTCGCCCGCACGCGTCGTTCCTCCGGAGTTTCAACACCAATGTTAATATACCAGGCCGTATTATTGCCCCAGAAAAATCCCATTTCAATTAGACCATTGATATCAGCAATAGCACCTGTATTTTCAGGTATTTTATAATTTATACCAAGGGCTATTTCGATTGAATGATCTGTTATTGCCAGTAATGCATAAAAAGGTGGATCAGTTGTGTCATCCAGACCTATACGTGTTTTTAAAATCGCTGCCTGTCCCTGGAGCAGGAACACATCGGGTAACGACAACAAGAAAAACAATTTGGCTGAAAACGTTTTTCCTTTATCTGTCTGAGTTGCTACTGATGCTCCCGCACCGAGTGAAAATCCACTTCGTTGTTTGAACTTTGATACCTGTATTCCTTCTTTGTAATCAAGCGGAACTTTTCCTTTATAATACATCCACCAGGGTGAATCTTCGGTTAATCCAGGTATGGTAGTTTTATCAGCTACATACCTGTTGCCAACCAGTCCTCTGAACCCATAAATTCCAAGTCCTGTACTGCCGAGCGGAATTGCGTTTGGCAATTCGAGACTCAGGTCCACCAAGAATGCAGGTACTTTCGGCCGCATACGCATGGAAGCGGAAGCTGCAATATTCAGTTTATTCAGCTTTATGGAAACACCTCCCATGAATTCATCCCCTGCATCGCTATCCGGTGGATCGGGTTCTTTTATCGACAGCCAGCCGCTGATGAGAACTTTTGCATTCGCCTCACTATCCTCGCTGGATATACGTATATCCACTTTAATACCTTGTATTCTTAAAAAGATATGCTGTTCCCTGCCTGCACCCGGATTATTATCCGTAGTAAAATATATTTTCACACCGTTAGCTCTCACATCAACACCTCCCGGATTCACATTTATTCCACCGTCGAAACCAACTACGGTATACCTTCTCATTTCAGGAAGGTGTGGAAATATACTGTTGTTTTTTTCCTGTTCATGAGAACCAATGGTAAGTGCGCTTACAGTAATTTTAACAGGACCCAGAGGAAGTGTAACCGGTTTTGCTAAAAGCGACACACCACCCAATGCGAATTCCATTTTTCCATCTTCCCATAGTCTGAGCTTTTTAATGTCAATTTCTTTTGGAAGAATATTTCCAAGGCCGGGAATATCCCATAAAAAGTCAAGCTTTCCTGCTACTTCAGCATAAAAACGATCATCTTTTTTTCCGACCTCAAAACTGGTAAGATTTATCTGCAATACATCCCGAATTCGAATAGAGGTAATAGTTGCATTGGCAGATGCAGTAATATGAAAATCGCCATTTTCAGAAATAGCACCATCCAATTCTATTTTTGCAGGAGCATATACACCATTCGATACTTCTATTTCAAAATTTGGGAACTCGATATTTCCGTGAATATGCGAATGTGTGATTGCATTCTGATGAAATGTTAAATCGAACTTATCCAGTTCCAGAACAAAATCACCAATGTTTTTAGTTAATACATTGTTACCATCAATACCAATAGTTCCACTGATGCCACCTGTGCCGATTAATAAGTTGTGACCGAAAATGGAAGGAGAAGATTGACCACCGAACCAATTTTTTGGTAAATATATTTCAGCGATCTGAATATAAACTCCGATGAAATCATTGGGTCTGCCATCGGCAGTTGCTTCGGGAATATTTGTGTTTCTGCTGAAATCAAGTTTGGCGCCAGAGAAACCTATTAATAAACCTGTATTACCAATTTGTGATAACGCTGGAGTTAAATTAAGGGTGATATCTGTATCAAACCCGATTCCCCCATTCGTTGAAAATGTAAATTCTGATTCTGCAAATAATAAAGTTGTATTACCGGTTGGTTCTGGATTCTGGTCTATATCAACAGGTACTAATACGCTTCTTGGAAATTCAAGGCCTGCTGTTAATACAAGTCTTGCGGATATTTTGGGAATAAAAAGTTCTTTTAATTTCTCAATTGTATTCCCACCTGTGACAAGACTAAATAGCTTTTCAATATTATCAAATGTATCATCAACTGTCGCACCAATAATATATTCTGAAGCTATGGCTGCTTTTAAATTAAAACTTGGCGAATTTTGTGCAGCAGTATATATTTCATTAATTGCCGTTTCAAAATCTGTACTTAATGGTAATGTAAGATTAGTTAGGTTCCAATTCGATATTAAAGCATTTGCTAAATCATCAAGCGGTGTTGCTGACGATTCAAAATTAATTGCAGTAGTTGCAATAAGACCTTTATCATTGAGATTGAAAATCTGAAATGACAGTTCAAGAAATTTTTCCGGAGAATATGAAAATGATTGGAGATTAAAATTCTTGATATATTTTTTTATTCCCCAATGAGTAGTTAATGAAATGGGTATAGCTGTTGTTCCTGTGCCTCCTGTCGGATTTAATGAGAGAGCAAAGCCTGTTCCGGGAATATCAAGTTTCAATTCCCTGTTTAATATCATAATGTCCAAATCAAATGAAACACTATCACCAGAAAAACTTCTCGAAACCCTTAAATTTCGATATCCAAGTTGATTAAAAATTGCGTTAATGCCCCCCTGAATGAAGTTCAGTTGCTCTGGAAGCTGTTCAATTTTTGTAATGCTTGAAAGTTGGGGATAATACTTAGACATATAATTAATAATTTATTTTAGGAATCAGTTAAATTTTCGCCAGGCCACATTATCATTAAAAGCCAAAATCCAATATACATAATAAGAATTATAAAATTGATTGTGCATAGAATTAAATTTATTGGACTTGGGCTAACTCTACTTCGTAATTTACGTAAAATGATTAAACTTATAAGAGGTATGATAATTATAAATACTATAAATGTATTTGAAGTTTTTGAATTGAATAAGTTAGGGTAATATACCAAAACAAATAAAATAATATAAATTAGACATGATCCAAATATATTTTTAGAATTTTTACTCATTTGAGATTCCATTCTGAATATATAGTAAAAATTTATCTAAAACATAATTAATATGAATTGAGGAAAATCCGTTATACCATTGAGATGAATCAAATTCTGTTAGATCAGCTGTTAAAGATGATCCCAGTACCTTTTTTTCAACAGGATAAAATTTACTTCCATAAAGAAACTTGCAAAATCTAAATATTCGATTGGAAAAATCAATATATTCTAAAGATGAATTATTAATAATCCATGTTCCATTTGAAGCAATGAGATTAAAAAAATGTGAAAATATTGTAAAGCGTTTGCTGAAGTGCAAACTAATCGAAATTGTATTTGATCCAATTGTTAATGATACTGGGGACGGAACAATTGGATTATAATAGTACTCAAGGACATCACTGAATCTGAAATTAGTGTTTTGAGAAGCAAAATATCCCCATACAACTCTCAAGGCAATTCCTTCAACATCACCTAATAAATCAAATTGATTCGCCCATTTTGAATATTTAGTATCAATCAGGGTATAAGAGACATTATAATTATTATAATTTTCAAATTGCTCATGATATGCGTAGATGATAGCTGAAGCTAAATCGCCGACAAAATTTGCAAAGTCAATTGAATGTTGAATTTGAAATGAATTTTGATAAAGCAAATCAGGTTTATCATATTGGGTTCCGGAAATAGGATGAATTAATGCACACAATGAATAAATTGCATGACCAAAATCCACATGAAGATTATTACAATTCAGGATTAGGTCGTGAGGTGCAGTCATTCTATTGTAAATTTCCAAATCTAATTCATTTCCATAATTAAGTTTACCAGTATAAAGCTTTTTGATCCGACAAAATGGATCACTAAGAACGTAACTTCCAAATCCCGGAATATATGTAGAAGCACAATTAATTGAGTGAGGCGATATTGTTTCTAAATATGGAGCCAGTGGAACCGCCTTATTAAAGGCAATTGAAATCAACCCTTGACCTGGAAATCCATAATAGTGAACTCTTAAACGAGTAACAGTTTTATCAGGCGTATCGTCTAAAGCGATAAAATTGTTAGTACTTATTTCATATTTTAATGTATCAGTATACACCAGTTCGATGGCTTTTATGTTATCTAGTAACTCCTGAGTAGTTAGAGGGCTTACATTAATACTTGGAACTAACAAATTAATACCTGCATCATCAGTATTATATTGTAAAGGAGTTATTGAACTTAGATTAATTGATGTCATTAATGTAGTGTAAACACCGATGTTATCGTGACCATTAAGCACTAAATCAAATGTGGAGTAATTCAATGAATTCTCATCAAAATCATTTGTTTCTGAAGCGAAAGAAATTAAAACTTCATGATTGTCCAAATTTAATATACCTGTGCTTCCAATTAAATAATTGTATTCCGACTTAGTCATGAGAAATGTTGCAAAATATTTCGTAAACTCATTTTCAACTTCATGAGTAACTCTATGAATTTTTCGGGTTGTTACTCCATCAAATCTATCTTCCTGTTTGATTTCAAATTGCATACTTCTTAGATCTGAATTTATCCCTTTCATCAAATTTTGTTGACTCCTTCCAGATAAAGCGGAAACGTTTGTTATATATTCTTCTGTTAAAAGAACTACTTCCTCGGCTTGATTAGGATAATAAAAATCCTTCATAATTCCATAAAATAAAACGTCATCTGATGAAACTCCAAGTCCAGTTTCAAAAATTCCGGCAATCCCAAGTTCCCTAAATGCATTAATATACTTTTTTCCAGTCCCTGTTACCCATTGTGATTGGCCGTTTCCTAAATAGTTAGGCAAGGGTTGTATAGGGCCAAATAAGTTATCAGCATAATGTGTTTTTAAAACTACAGAAGGAGGTAGGGGTATTCCAACTGCTATAGTGGGTCTAATATTCATTATCTTGATGATCCAGGCAGGTTGTGTATTACCTGATAGTGAATTAATATTGGGACAACCTAAATGGACTCCGTTACTCCAAACTAGGGGTGCTGGTACAGAAACTGTCTCGTCTAAGAATTTCCAGGATCCAGTTGGAAAATATAGCTCCCCATTCCCAATATTAAATCGAAACTGCTGTGCAAAATCAAGATAAACTAAAGGAGTAGGATTATATTGGTTTTGAAATTTTAAATGGATAATGGTGTAATTATTTGCTGTATTAGCTAGTGGAGTAATAGAGAATATGGGCCAATAATTCGTATAATATTCAATAGGGCTAAAATTATTTCCATCAAAAGAATAATTTATATGTTTTCCATAATCTGTCCCATTAATTAATCCTTCATTATCCTTGTAATAATTCAATGAATAACCATTTTCATTTCTGATATCAATATAAAGAGTATTGCTTGTATGAAAATTTGAAACAACGGTATTATAGATATCTGAATAACCAAAGCAATTTACTGAAGGCAAGTTTTTATTCCGAACATGAATTCCTCCTTCGTAAAAAAGCATAAAGTATGCTGCCGGGTCAACAAAATTTAAGATTTTTTCCCTTTCTCGCATTGTTGCTATCGGTTCATTTCCTGGTATGTCCGTTCCACCCGGGGCACTTACGACAATTTTATTTTCTTCTGCCCGTACCATATTCAAATCAGGTAAATACAAACGGTCTTTCAAAACAATTTCAAATCCATTTAGAATAGATAATCCACTTCCAAAATATCCTAGTAAAGTGCCTTGGTAAACATGAGTTAATTGAATATCATTATTGTTTTCATAAAAAATCTCAGTTAATAAAGTAGTTCCTGGTAGACTGTTTTTATCCCATCCAAAAGCTTTTTCGGTTGATACGAATGAAGGATCAAGTGTCTGAAATATAGCCGCATCTGCCCAAATGCCGTTAGTTAAACCAGTACTATTAGCATCATTTTGTGGTACTATAGTTCCAGCGTTAGTTACAAAGTTTTCTTTCTTCAAACCTCTGTAAATAAAATATTCTACCGGAGTAAAGCCATTTTCAAGATCACTTACTGTAGGCTTTAAAATCAAATTCACATAATCGGTAGAAGGAATTTCCTGCACAAAAACAGTCCCGTCACACACTGCATAAGCTTCTGCCTTTACAGAAACCGTAAACATGGAAGTTAACCGGTACTCAGTAGATTCGCTGTTTTTCACCGGACCATATGCTTTGTCATCAGGCTGTGTGTCGATAATATCTGCTTGTGTAAAAAAATGAAATTTTGCTGCCATTTTTCTTTACTTAATTTGATGAAACAATTACCTTATTATTAATGTGGTATTATTTAAATTCTAGCAATAGAGAATAAACTATTATTTGCAGCAACTATTGCTACAACTTAATTTTAGATTCCACGAAATTCAAATCACACAAATCTCTCCAGAACCCCCTCCAATTTCGGGTCCTGTCAGCTAAATAAATTCTCAATCCAAAGCAAATGAAACATCAAATCGTTTCTCTTACATCGGTTATTCCCGGGGGTAGTGAATAATCGCTTCGCATTGCAAAAAATGCAATCACCTTGCTTTGCGCAGCAGAGATATTAATTCTTTAAAATAAACTTAACAATTGTACATAAATCCTATTTTAAAATAAGTTGGGCAAGTATAACTATTGTAAATTTATAAGGAATTAACGTTTTTAATTTACTATTTAATCAAATTGTTGATAACTTTTTTACAAGCCACCATTTACTAACAATTTGTTTTGTGCAACGGTCTGACCTTTTACATTTCTCAACACAACCTCATAAACTCCGTTAACCAGGCTTCCTTTTGAAATTTTTGTTTTATTATTCCTGTGGGAAAATTCGCTCACTTTTTTACCGTTATGATCGAAAATTACTACAGTTAGTTTTTCTCCAGAAACAGGAAACTCAATTGTTGCTTCGGTGGTCATCGGGTTGGGATAAATATTCAGTTCAGATATATTATTAATTTCTACTATTCCGGTTGGCACGTCAAAACGCCACCAGTCATTATTCAAAATTGCAACGGTATCGCGGTAACCAGTTCCCATATAAGCAGAGTTACCCAAAACAGTTGCACAACTATACATTCTTCCGCCGCCAGGAAACGTGGCTGCCAGAGTCCACGAATTGCCTGAAGGATCATACCGATAAAAATCATTTTGACTGGAGGGAGAAATAAACCGCCATCCTGTTCCTACATATCCATAATTACCAAGTGCAAAACCAACTGCATTTCGCCTGGCTACGCCCGGGAAATTAGCTTTTTGTATCCATGAGTTTGCAACAGGATCATATTGCCACAAGTCATCTTTATTAACATTATTAAATCCCGTTGCCATATAGCCATAACCACTATTTGATCATGTTGAGGTACTTGACGTAAATTCAAAAAATGTTTCTTCTTGGAAGTTTAATTCATGCGCAGAATTCAGCTTACCCGTTGAAAATTTAGATGACGGTATTATTTAAAACTTTTTATTAAATCTTTAGAATTTTGAACTGAAAAATACTATTCTCTTCGGGAAATTCCGGCAAAAAAGGTATAATTTCTAATCGTGTGTTTTCAAGCCAAGCACATTGACCTTAAATTTTTTTTAAAATGTTTAACTCTTGGGTTGGGTGTGATGAAATAGTTTAAGCGATATACCGTTAAAAAATGCGGCAGAGGGATAAATTTTTATGTGCTGAAAATTCTCCATAAAGATTATTAGCAAATTACACATTATAACGCTGATAATCTTGCTTTCTTAAATAGATTCACCTCATAAGTTATGACTTCATTTTCGAAATCTGTTCTTGGTCACAGGTGATTCCTGCAATTTGGCACAATTTTTAAATCACTAAATCGTCCTGTGGCCCTCACCACAGGTCAAAATCTTAATGAACAGTAAACTATAAAACTATCTAAACAAACTCCATTAGCCATGAGAACAACTTTACTAGTACTCGTCTCCCACCTCTTATTTTTTCAGCTCAATGCCCAGACCCTGCTGAAAATGGAACAACTCAACGGCATCCAGGTGATGCCCTGCAAAGTAAACAACCTCACACTCAAATTCATTATCGATACCGGCGAAAAAGATGCTCGTATTTCCATAACGGATGCCATGTTCATGCTAAAAAACGGATATATCACCACATCAGATATTGTCGGAACCGAGTATGAACGCTTCGTTAATGGTCATGTTTCAAATGGCACCATTGTTAAAATTAAACAACTTGAAATCGGGAATACTACCATTAACAATATTGTAGCTACCATAGTGACTGATTTAAGTTCCCCACTCGTACTCGGACAATCTGTATTATACAAGATCGGCAAAATTGAATTTGACTATTCCAACCAGCTGGTGACTATCCGCAACAAAAATGATTACATGATCGATAACGCCACTGCTTCCATTTCAGGAAATGTGGGTACGCCTGTTAAAACTGTAAACACCGGTACCATAACTACCACAACAGAACCCGGTGCGGAATCAACTGCACCCCGTCAGAAACTGCTTGTCAAGGTAAGAACCAACCTGTATTCTCGTCCCGAAAACGGTCATGCCATTGCCCAGGTTAACAGCAATTCTTTCGTGAACCTGATTGGTGAATTTTCTGATGAGAAGAACTTCCTGTATGTAGATTATATGGGCTATAAAGGGTACATCAACAGGCTAGCTTTAGAAATCAGGAAAGCTGATTGAGTATAAAATTCCCTGAATTGGGAAATTAATTCCTTGATTTGTCTAATTGCGACTAGTTGAGATAACGTAAGCTGGAATAATTTTTCTAATGTCTCATCCACGAAACGGGGATTGAAAATCCCCTGATTTAATCATGCGGGATGACAGCCCGACCTTGTCGTGCTTAGATCCCGCACGGCGGGATTAATGCCGCGCAGGATTTAGATTCTGGTTGCCGAACCGTTGTTGCTAAGCTAGATCTAGGATCGGGCAACCGAGCCATTGATGCCGTGCGGGATGATAGCCCGACCTTGTCGTGCTTAGATCCCGCACGGCGGACACGGCGGACCAAACGACAGCCCGACTTTGTCGTGCTTAGATCCCGCACGGCGGACACGGCTTGACAGCCCGACGTTGTTGGGCTTTTATAACGGACGGCGGACATACCCACATTGTAAATCCATGTACGAATGTTAATTGTCTAAAGGGCAAGACTTAATTTATTATCCAACAATTACGTAAATTTGTATTTTAATAGTTTGAATATTTCTTCATGTTTGCAGTTGTCGACCTGGAAACCACAGGTGGAAATCCGGGTACGGATAAGATCATTGAAATCGCCATTTATATTCATGACGGAGTCGCCGTCAGGAAGGAATATTCCAGTCTGGTCAACCCGGGGGTTCCTATTCCAACGTTCATTTCCAGGTTGACGCGGATTACCGATGAAATGGTATCTACTGCTCCCGTTTTTAGTGATATAGCCCGGGAGGTTTCAGCGATTTTGGGAGAGCATATTTTTGTGGCTCATAATGTTCTGTTCGACTATTCTTTTCTTTCCTATGCCCTTGCAAGGGAAGGCCATCATTATGAGAACAAAATGTTATGCACTTGCAAAACCAGCAGGATCCTCCTTCCCGGTTATCCTTCTTACAGCCTGTCGCGCCTGTGCCACTCACTCTCAATTGACCTGATCGATGCCCATCGTGCCGCTGCCGATGCAAAAGCAACTGCTAAAGTTCTCGACCTGCTCATAGCGCGTTCCGGTGGCATGCTCGATCCATTTTATTCCCTTAAGGAGAAAGTCGTTAACAAGTCGCGGATTCCCAATGAACAGATTGATAAGATTCCCGGCAAAACCGGAATTGTTTTCTTTTATGATGCTGACGGAAATGTTATTTACCTTGCCAGGGCAGGTAATGTGCGAAAAAAAACCTGGTCGGTGTTGCACAAAATGCAAACAAAACGATTTGCAGGTCTTGCCTTAGCCGCTGTTGCTGTCGATTACCAGGCTACAGGCAGTGATTTGCTTGCATCCATTCTTGAAATCGAACTGCTCCATAAATTGCAACCGCGCTTTAACAGAAAGCCTCGCGCTACGGAATCACGGTTCAGCATATACGAAAGACTGAATGATAACGGCTACCTGGTACTTGAAAAGGGGCCTTACATTTCAGCCAGCCGGCCTGCGGCAACTTTTTCCGGTGAACGGGAAGTAAATAACCGCCTGCTAAAACTGTTTGCCGATTATAATCTTTTACCGGCTGCGGATCTTGATATTCCTGCTCTTAAATTATTTACTGATACACCTGATTCGTATAACGAACGAGTAGTGAAAGCAATTGCAGAATTGCACTCCGGCCGTCAAAATTACATTATTACCGGAAGAGGTCCTAAGGCCGATTCATTGTCGATGGTGGTGATTAAAAACGGTTGCTATGCCGGCTATGCATTCACTGATACGGGCGACAATCGGGCCACGGTGGAAGAGGTGCTCGACAATCTTAAACCCGGTTATGATCATCCCGGAATTTTTAAAGCCATTATAAATTTTGTAAGCCAGGGCAAATATTTAAAAATCATCAACTTTTAATGGTGCTTTCGCAAACCGCAAGCACCCTGCTGTTGGTACGTCCATCATGCTTTGGGTTTAACCCTGAGACAGCGGGTTCCAATAGTTTTCAGAATGATACTTCAGCTATAAACACACAGTTGCTGGCTGAAAAGGAGTTTGCATCAGTGGTGAAGCTCTTGAACCGTGAATCTGTTACAGCAATTGTAATTGATGATGAAGCTACAAAAAAAACTCCTGACGCCATTTTTCCGAACAACTGGGTAAGTTTTCATGAAAATGGTAAAGTGATTATTTATCCTATGGAAGCTGCCAGCCGCAGGCGGGAACGAAGGCAGGATATAATTGAAAAAGTTTGTGAACATGCAGGCGTACGTCCTTCTGTAACAGACCTGACTGCTTTTGAAAAAAAAGGACACTATCTTGAGGGAACCGGTAGCGTTGTTTTTGATCACCTTAACCGGAAAGCCTATATGGCGCTGAGCTCCCGTTCACATCGCGATCCCTTGGAAGCACTGTCGGAGGAGTTGCAATACACTACCCACATTTTTGAAACACGCGATTATACCGGTAAACCCGTTTATCATACTAACGTAATGATGAGTATCGGCAACCGGTTCGCTGTGGTATGCGATGCTGTTATTCCCGATAAGGGAAGTCGTTTTGAACTGCTTGCCGTGCTGGAACGTACAGGCAGACAGTTAGTCACTATTGATGGCAATCAGATGAACGCTTTCGCGGGTAATGTGCTGGAGATTAAAAATGAAAAAGGCGATCCGTTTATTTTATTATCGCAACAAGCGCTAGGTGCTTTCACTTCCTTACAGAAAAAAACACTCGAAAATTTTGCCTCCCTCCTTCCAGTATCGATACCAACAATAGAACATACCGGTGGCGGCAGTGTGCGATGCATGGTAGCGGAAGTATTTCTCCGCAAGGGAAAAGAAGAAAAAGTACAGATAAAATCCCCTGTAACATCTGCAGAATTTGAAGCCTGTTATCATTTGCGGTGGAGCGTTTTGCGCGCTCCATGGAATCAGCCCACAGGCAGTGAACGTGATGACCAGGAATCCATCTCACAACATTTTATGGCAGTGTTGCCTTCCGGAAAAATTATTGCCACAGCCCGGCTGCAGGATAAACAACCCGGCATCGCTCAGCTCCGGTACATGGCAGTCGACCCAGGTTACCATAACCGTGGCATCGGAAAACAAATGCTTGATTACATTGAAAAAGCTGCTTTCCAATCCGGTTATTCCACCATCTTCCTCCAGGCTCGCGAAAACGCAGTACCTTTTTACCGTACCCGCAACTACTCACTCATCGAAAAAACCTTCCTTCTGTATGATGAAATTCAGCATTATAGTATGAGGAAAGAATTGGTAAGTCAGCAATTGTAAATTGTTAGCATGCATGTCCCTTTGAACTATTCCCTTGTCACGTGTTTCTTAGTAACTTTATCCCGTGCTCCACATCTCCATCATCTCCGTTTTACCTGAATTATTAGAGAGTCCTTTCAACCATTCCATTTTGAAGCGTGCGCAACAGAAAGGACTCGTTGAATTGGATCTTATTAACCTTCGCGAATATTCGACCAACAAACACAAATCGGTGGATGATTATGCTTTTGGTGGTGGAGCCGGAATGGTGATGATGATAGAACCCATTGCCAACTGCATCGCCGATCTTAAATCAAAACGTGATTATGATGAGGTGATTTACATGAGCCCCGACGGCGAACTTCTTGACCAGAAACTGAGTAATAAACTGTCGCTAAAAAACAACCTGATCCTGCTGTGTGGTCATTATAAGGGTATTGATGAGCGCATCCGTCAACACCTTGTTACCCGTGAAATTTCAATTGGTAATTATGTGCTTTCCGGCGGGGAGCTGGCTGCGGCGGTGCTTTGCGATAGTATCATCCGACTTCTTCCCGGAGTGCTTTCCGATGAAACCTCCGCCCTCTCCGATTCCTTCCAGGATAACCTGATTGCTCCTCCGGTTTATACCCGACCCGCCGATTATAACGGATGGAAAGTACCCGATGTACTGCTTTCCGGCAATGAACGTCTTATTAACGAATGGCGACATGAACAGTCAGTGCAACGTACCAGGGAGCGCAGGCCGGGGATGAGTGATGAGTAGGTTCAGTGGGTGGTGGGTCGTTGTTAAGTTTTTTGCATAAAAAAAACAGCTCCTTTTTTGGAAGCTGTTTTGAAATATTTTCGGAGAAAAATTACATTCTTTTTTCTTCGATGCGGGCTTTTTTACCGGAAATGTCGCGGAGATAGAAAATGCGGGCTCTGCGCACTACCCCACGTTTGTTGAGTTCAATACGGGTGATTTTAGGACTGTAGAGTGGGAAAATTCTTTCTACACCTATGCCGTTAGAAACCTTACGAACCGTAAAGGTGCGAGTGGTGCCGTGGCCTTTGCGCTGTAACACAACTCCCTGGAACAACTGTTCTCTTTCTTTGGTTCCCTCTTTAATTTTATAAACAACAGTTACAGTATCACCCGCTTTGAAGGCAGGAAATTCTTTCTTTTCGTTAAGTGTGTCTTCAGCAAATTTTACTAAGTCCATGATTTTCAACTATTAAGGCATTTGGAGCCATTCCTGAATTGGAACTGCAATATTAGGCAATTATTTATTATTATTTAAGCAGGATGAAAATATTTTTGCCACTCGCTCCAGCACTACGCGTTACCACCCCGCGGCAGGTCTTTTTTAAGTAATTTTGCACCCTCATTTTCCAATTAATGTCATTTGATTCCCTCGACCCCAAAAAGTTTATTATCATAAAAGGGGCTGCTGTCCACAATCTTAAAAAGCTCGATGTCGCCATTCCCCGCAATAAGTTTGTGGTGATCACCGGTCTATCGGGTTCTGGTAAGTCTTCGCTGGCTTTTGATACGCTTTACGCGGAAGGGCAGCGTCGTTATGTGGAAAGTCTCTCGTCCTATGCCCGCCAGTTTATCGGTCGTATGGATAAGCCCGAAGTAGAATACATCCGGGGCATAGCGCCCGCCATTGCCATTGAACAAAAGGTGAATGTGAAAAACCCGCGTTCCACAGTAGGCACTACCACTGAAATTTATGATTACCTGAAATTACTGTATGCCCGCATCGGTAAGACATTCTCCCCTGTTTCAGGTATTGAAGTGAAGAAAAATACTGTGAGTGATATTGTTGATTATGCACACCATCTGCCAGGTGGATCGAAAGTGCTGCTTTTTGCCCCGCTGGTGACGTTAGTAGGCCGTGAGTTAAAAGATGAACTCGCTATTCTGATGCAGAAAGGATTTTCACGCATAAAATACCAAAGTAAGGTGGTACGCATTGAAGACCTGCTGGAACAATTACCCGCTCCAAAAGCTGCTAAAAGCAAATCAAAAACACAACAGGATACCACTGCCATAGAAGTACTGATCGACCGTTTTGCACTGGACGATGCCACCGGAGAGGAGATGGATGCCCGAATTGCAGATTCTGCCCAGACAGCCTTCTTCGAGGGTCATGGAAGTTGCCATGTGGAAGTGGAACTCCCGGGAGGTAGTCATAAGAACGTTACTTTCAGCAACCGTTTTGAAGCCGACGGAATGTTATTTGAAGAACCCTCCACCCTGCTTTTCAGTTTTAACAATCCCTATGGTGCCTGCCGGAAATGCGAAGGCTTTGGCTCGGTCATCGGCATTGATGAGGACCTTGTGATTCCTGATAAGAGTCTTTCTGTTTACGACAATGCCATTGTGTGCTGGCGGGGTGAAAAAATGAAAGAATGGAATGATGCACTGATAAAAGTTGCCATTAAATTTGATTTCCCTATTCACCGTCCGTTTTATGAATTGAACAGCTACGACAGGCAACTTTTATGGACAGGCAACAAATATTTTAAAGGATTGAATGAGTTTTTCAAGTTCGTGGAAGAACAGAGCTATAAAATTCAATACCGTGTTATGCTTTCCCGTTACCGGGGAAAAACAACTTGTCCCGAGTGCCTGGGCTCGCGTTTGCGAAAGGATGCTAATTATGTAAAGGTAGGCGGCCATTCCATTACAGAATTGGTGCTGATGCCGGTATCAGACAGCCATGCATTTTTTAATAAACTAAAACTTCCGGCAAACGAATTGAAGATTGCCTCCCGCATTCTGATAGAAATTAAAAACCGATTGCAATTCCTGAATGATGTGGGGTTGAATTATCTAACGCTGAACCGGCTTTCTAATTCCTTATCGGGCGGGGAGTCACAGCGCATCAACCTGGCCACTTCCCTTGGAAGCAGTTTGGTGGGAAGTATGTATATCCTCGATGAACCGAGCATTGGCCTGCACTCGCGTGATACCGAACGGCTGATCGGCGTGCTGAAATCGTTGCAGCAACTAGGCAACACCGTTATAGTGGTTGAACACGATGAGGATATCATGCGGGCTGCTGATCAGCTTATCGATATCGGACCTATGGCAGGGAGCCACGGTGGCGAACTGGTTTTCCAGGGGCCTTTCAGTAAGTTGAAAGATGCCACCCAAAGCCTAACTGCAAAATACCTCAGTAATGAATTGGAGATACCGGTGCCGCAGCGCAGAAGACGGTGGAAACAGTTTATTGAAATTACAGGGGCGAGAGAGAACAATTTAAAAAATGTGCATGCCAAATTTCCGCTCGGCGTACTCACAGTGGTTACCGGGGTAAGTGGTTCAGGCAAGACATCGCTGGTTAAAAAAATTCTTTATCCTGCCATTAAAAAAATGAGCGGAGGTTATGGGGAACAAACAGGTAATTTCGACCGTTTGTCGGGTGATTTTAATGCCATAACTGAAACGGAATTCGTAGATCAAAATCCAATTGGAAAATCATCGCGATCCAATCCCGTTACATATGTTAAGGCATATGATGAAATACGGCAGCTTTTTTCGGAAATGCCGCTTTCGAAAAATCGCAATTTTAAGCCTTCCCATTTTTCATTTAACGTTGATGGCGGCCGATGTGATGCATGCCAGGGAGAAGGATATGTGACCATTGAAATGCAGTTTATGGCTGATATACATCTTAAATGCGAAGCATGTAGCGGAAAACGTTTTAAAGAAGATATTCTCTCGGTATATTTTCAGGATAAAAATATTGATGATGTGCTTCAAATGACTGTTGATGATGCACTGATGTTTTTCAATAGTCCGGTAAAGACTAAACATACTTCACAACTCGAAAAAATAGTTACGAAATTAAAACCACTTGCTGATGTTGGCTTAGGTTATGTGCGGCTTGGCCAATCATCCAGCACTCTCAGTGGCGGCGAAGCGCAACGTATAAAACTGGCCTCCTTTATAGGAAAAGGTCACCACGCCTCCTCAACGCTTTTCGTTTTTGATGAACCAACTACAGGACTGCATTTTCATGACATCCGCAAACTGCTCGACGCTTTCAATGCACTCATCAAACAGGGAAATACCATTATTGTGATTGAGCACAATCTTGAAATTATCAAATGTGCCGACTGGATCATCGACATGGGTCCTGATGGGGGAAATAATGGCGGGCAAATTATTTTTGAAGGGTTGCCTGAAGACCTTGTGAAATGTAAAGCTTCTGTTACCGGAAAATACTTGAAAGAAAAGTTAAAATAACAAATCGAATACGTGTTATGCAATAAAAGGAGGAATCCTGGGGTCAAATCTGGTCATAACCTGTTCATCCTTTCATAAAATTTCCCGCGAAAGCGGATGTTTGATATTAAATTTTTCCATGTAAATAAACATTTTCTTCTTCTTTTCTTTCTGAGAAAGAATGGATTTATATTCGAGATGCAAAGGCTCATCTTTCTCGAGAAGAGTGAGGAGGTTTTCTACATTGTAATCGAGTATCTCCCCTGTTTCCATATCCATAAAACGGTAGGCTGATGTGGAACGCGCTTCGGTGACTACGGGAGCCATGTTTCCTTTGATTACAGGATATGATTCCAGGAAATAACTGATCGACCCAAGTGTATTTATTTTGTGAAACTTATTGCCCAGGAAAATATACAAGGTGCCTTTTTCAACAAAGCCCCAAAATTGGCGCGGGTCGAAATTTTGTGGAGCATCAGCGGAATCGTGGTAACTCATTTTATCTGAATTCACCCACTGACGGATCGTGTAATCGGCATCTGACACCGGTTTTACAAACTGTGATTTAAGAATATCAGGATTCCCGTTCCGGAAAGCAGAAAATGAAGTGTAAACGCCTTCTGCAGGATAAGTAATCAAAGGATTTTGCGCGACAGACAACAAGGGTAAGTTTACGAGAATATATATAATTAAATGCAGCGTTTTGATCATATTGCAAAGATAGGAAAAGTCAGAGAAGGAACCCTGAAGTGTAGTGATTGGTAAGACAAAACACATTCGTAGTGTATTTAGTAAGGGATGCAATTACTTAAATATTTAAATTAATGAAACTTCTACTTCCGGGGCCTGCCCGGAAGTGTAGTGATTGGGAATAGGAAACACCATTAGACTACCAATATCATGGGATGAAAAAATTCCAACTTAAAATTAATGAAACTTCTACTTCCTGGGCCTGCCCGGAAGTGTAGTGATTGGGAAAAGGAAACACCATTAGACTACCAATATCATGGGATGAAAAAATTCCAACTTAAAATTAATGAAACTTCTACTTCCGGGGTTGATCGTAATAGTTGTGATTAAATATATCCTTATTACTAAATTGCACCCGTTATGAAACAGGTTGAAGTGCTTTACTTATCTTATGATGGTATGACCGATCCTTTGGGTCAATCACAGGTCATTCCCTATTTGGCCGGGTTGACTCGGGAAGGATATCATTTTCACCTGGTCAGTTTTGAGAAGGATGAAAATTACTTGCGTGAAAAAAACCAGATCGCAGCTCTCCTAAAGGAACATAATATCACCTGGTATCCGTTGTCCTACACGAAAAATCCGCCCGTTATTTCTACAGTGATTGATTTGAACCGGATGAAAAAAACGGGGTTGGAACTCATCCGTAAACACGATATCCAAATCCTCCATTGCCGCAGCTACATCAGCGCAATGGCAGGTAATTACCTGAAATCAAAAACAGGAGCCCGGTTCCTTTTTGATATGCGTGGTTTCTGGGCAGATGAACGCGTTGATGGCGGGCTCTGGAACCTGAAAAATCCACTCTATAACGTTATCTATAAATTTTTTAAACAACAGGAAAAAATTCTTATCGCCAAAGCCGATGCAGTGGTCAGTCTTACCGAGAATGCCAAACGCGAAATAAATTCCTGGAAGCTCCGCAGTAATACGCAGTCTGAAATTGCTGTGATCCCCTGCTGCGCAGACCTGAAGCATTTTAATCCGCAAACAGTAACCCGTGACGAAAAGGAATCACTTAAAAATCAACTTAACATTCCTGAAAATATCCCGGTAATCAGTTACCTCGGCGCCATAGGTACCTGGTACCTGCTCGATGAAATGCTGGCATTCTTTAAACTGTTTCTTAATAAATATCCTTCTGCCATTTTCCTGTTTATCACCAGGGAACCCGCACAGATCATCCTGGATCATGCCGACAAACACACAATTCCAAAAGCTTCTGTACGCATTTATGCCGCCGACCGGAAACACGTTCCTGTTGCACTAAGTCTCAGCCAGGTTTCCCTCTTTTTTATCAAACCCGCATTTTCAAAAAAAGCCTCCTCCCCTACTAAACAAGGTGAAATTATGGGAATGGGATTGCCTTTGATCTGCAATTCCGGTATCGGTGATACCGATTACGTTGTAAAAAAATATGGGACAGGTATTACAATTAACCTCGACGATACATACGCCCTGCAACATGCCGTCGCTGCATTTGAAAACTTGAAAAAAATCCCACCTGAAACTATTTTGCAAGGAGCAGAAGATTTTTATTCACTCGATACCGGAGTGAAAAAGTATTTGGAGGTTTATAGGGCAATGGAGAGATAAATGTCAGGGGAAGGTTTACCCGGAAGTGTAGTGATTGGGAAGAGGAAACACTATTATTGAACAAATATCAGAGGATGAAAAAAAATGATTAGACGACTATAATCAGAAGATTGTATAAATCCATTTTATGAGTTCTTATTGTAACGCTATAGCTAATATGAAAGATGGAGACCGGGAGGTTCATCGTCGTTATCATGATCATTATTATGGATTTCCGATTGCTACCGATGATGAATTGTTTTGCCGGCTTATTCTTGAAATTAATCAGGCCGGTTTGAGCTGGACTACCATCCTGAAAAAGGAACCGTTTTTCCGTAAAGCGTACCAAAATTTTAATATTAAAAAAGTGGCAAAATATGGTGAAAAAGATTTTAACCGCCTTATGGCAGATGCCGGCATCATCAGAAACCGACTTAAAATAACTGCAGCCATTGAAAATGCAAAAACAATACTGTTGCTTCAGAAGGAACACGGCTCTTTTAAAAACTGGCTCGACCTGCAACACCCAAAAACCAAAACTGACTGGGTCACACTTTTCAAAAAAACTTTCCGGTTCACCGGTGGCGAAATTGTGAATGAATTCCTGATGAGCACCGGTTATCTTGCCGGAGCCCATCACCCCGATTGTAAAATACAAAAGCAAATCCTTAAAGCAAAACCTGCCTGGCTGAGAAATTCTTAAGTCGTTTTTTTTCAGTTGGCACGACCTCACACGGCGTTATTTTTCTGATTTCGGGAATGGGTGAAATATTGGCTTGTAATAATTTTCTGGCTTTACGTGGGTGTTTATGAACTTTTAACTAATTTGCCCGCTCATTGATCATTTGACTTTATGGCCAGAAAACACCCTAAGGCGCTGCCTTTCCTGTTTCTATCCGAAATGTGGGAACGTTTCGGATTTTATTTAATGCTCGGCATATTTTTCCTTTATATGACTGACACCCAAGTGGGTGGCATGGCACTCGACCGCAAAGAAGCATCCGATATTTTTGGAACATTTATCGCGCTGGTCTACCTGACTCCTTTTATCGGGGGCTTGCTTGCCGACCGGGTATTGGGCTATAAATGGTCCATCACGCTGGGCGGTATTCTTATGGGTTTGGGTTATGCAGGCCTGGCCCTTCCGGGGATGACCACCTTCTACATTTCATTATTACTGATTATTATTGGTAATGGCTTCTTTAAACCTAACATATCCACTATACTCGGAAATGTTTACAACGAACCGCAATACAAGGGTCTAAAAGATTCGGGCTACAACATTTTTTATATGGGCATCAACCTGGGTGCCTTTCTCTGTAACTTCTTCGCCGCTTACCTGAGAAATGAATTCGGGTGGGGCTATGCGTTCCTTGCTGCCGGAATCGGGATGTTTATAGGTGTGGCTATTTTCTGGATAGGTCAGAAACACTACCAGCACGCGGATGTGCGAAAACCGGTGAATCCCGAAGACATGTCGCTGAGCCGGATTTTTGGAATTGTGCTATTACCCGCCGTGGTCGCAGGATATATTGGATGGATCCTTCCGGGAAATGTTTTCGGCAGTGACAGCACCGATGCATTTATTTTTGGAGCAATGCCAGTAGCAGGATTTTATGTTTCACTGCTGGTGCGTTCCAATAATGAAGACCGCCGCCCTATCTCAGCACTGCTGGCTGTATTCGCAGTAGCCATCGTTTTTTGGGCCATCTTCAAACAAAACGGAACTGCCTTAACCACTTGGGCAGAGAGTTATACCAACCGCGAAATTCCTGAAGCACTGGTTACCCCTGCCAAAACACTGGGAATGGTACAGGAAGTCCGCTTCATTAAAGATTCAGTTCCACTGGCAGATGAACAATTCCGTATTGCCAGGGATGCAGTTGCCGACAAGCCTTTAAAAACCTGGGATTACCCGCTTTATTTTAAAAACATCCCTGAATCCGAACGCCCTGAAGACGGGGAAACCGTGCAGTTAATATCAACAGAACTCTTTCAGTCGGTAAACCCGTTGTGGGTGATCCTGCTCACACCCGTTGTAGTTGCCTTTTTCGGATTTCTGAAAACCAGGAACCGGGAACCTTCAACACCGTGGAAAATATTTTATGGATTTTTTATTACAGCACTATCGACTCTCGTTATGGTGGCTGCTACTTACAGCTGTCATAATGGTCTTGAAAAAAGTTCGATGATGTGGCTGATTGCAAGTTATGGCGTCATTACCATTGGTGAACTCTTCCTGAGCCCGATGGCTTTATCGCTGGTATCGAAACTGAGCCCTCCCCGACTGACCGCCCTCATGATGGGTGGCTGGTTTCTTTCAACCTCTATCGGAAATAAAATGAGTGGCGTACTGGCCAGTATGTGGGATGGCTATGAACACAAAGCAAATTTCTTCTGGGTCAATTTCTGCCTGGCGCTGGCTACGGCTATGGTAATTCTTTTCATGCTGAAATGGCTGAATAAAATCGTGAAGGAACATGGAGCTTAATAGAATTTTAAAGCCGGTTAACCGAGTTATTTTGCTGGTTGTTTTATTGAATGGATTTACGGGCTTGAATCGAGCATTTGGCGGTGAACCGGAGCAATTGAAATTAAACGATAATAAACCATTCGTATTTTCAGCAGGTTTTGGTTACGGATGGGCCAACAATCCCTGCAGTAATTGCAACGAAAAAGCAACCATCGGAGGTGCTACATTTTCATTGTCGCTGGGTTATAAGATCAATGATAAATTCAAGATCTCCTTCGGTCCGTCATTCTGGATTGAAGGAAATGATTTGATCAATAAAAATGTTGCCGATAGTGAGCGGCCTAACAATAAAAGGACCCTGGTAACCTTCACGGGAAGCTACACGCCGTTCCGCAATTTTCCGTTGTCGGTGGCCTTAGGTGGTGGTGCAGGATTGCTGAATTACACTGCCGAGAAATCAACGGTTTCGTTTAACGAAAATAAATTTGCCACTACTGAGATTTTTAAAGGCTTTGCAGGAACTCTGGGTTTTTCCTACAAACTCAACCTGTGTGAAAAGATCAAGATTTTTCCCTCGGTAAACTTTTGGTATATGGATCTTCAAAAACCAAAAATTATATATAATGCTTATACGGATTATAAAAAAACTTCCGTTACTTCCGATTTCCGTGTGAGCCTGAATTATGCTTTTTAATACCAGGTTTCTTTCCAGCGGGAAATTTTCCTGCCGGGATGGTAAATTTCTCCAATTTGGAAGTTTCAATCCTTTTTCTTAATTTTATTTTATGGAAAATCCGAAATCAAATTCCATCTTCATAATGAAGCTCATCGGTTCTCTTTTTACGGGCATCACTTTATTGCTATCGGCACTTTTTTTCTGGATGCTTCTTGAAACAAAAGGGTCAGAACCTGGCTCGGAATATAGACTATTTATTGTGGCAACCGGCATCCTGAACGCTGCCACGGCTACCATCGCCATTTTTATCTGGTGGATTGTTTCTAACAAGAAAAAGTTCCTGAGCTACGATTAAATATCCCCACCGCAAGCAGCGGTGTTTCAATAATGCAATACCCGTCCACGAAGCTCCGGCTTTTCAGGAACGTAGATGGATTAACACATCCGGGAAACCGCAGAAATAAAAATTTATTTTCCCATTATCCTTCCAAGTGCTCCCACCCTTTCGTTCTGTCAGCAACCCAATTGACCTTCGCTTCCTCTTATTACTCCATTGTAGTATCATGATTTTTCAGATCTTTGCAAAAAAGAAAAATGAGTAATTGGGGATTTTCTAATTTTGAAAATGAAAGTGCAGGAAATTTTATTTCCGATATAGAAACCAATGGCTATGGCATGATTCAAATTGCCATTGAAAGAATCATTGATGAAGCTGAAGCTCCAAATATCATTGAATGTGAGGAAGCACTCATCGCCGCTGAATTAGTTGCTGCTGCAATTAAACAACCTGCTGAAGATTTACCCGAAAATGCGGCGGATTGGGTAGCTGACAATCTGGCGGAAGGCACCCAAGAACAACAAGAAGTTGCTGCTCTGACCGACCAGGCTGCTGAAGCCATCGACAAAATAGTGACCGATTCCGAGCTAAAAATTTTGTGGGAAGAAACCACCTTTTTCGACCAGTGGTTCCAGGCGCAACAAGAACTGCAAAACCGGTTGCTGGGTAACTGATTTTGGGTTTCCCTTGGCGAGAAAAGGCAGCCAATTATTTTGTTAGTAATTGATTTTCAGATTATTCCCATATTTGATAATTAATACCGAAATTTACATTTTATTTTATCTCTGTTAATAGCTAATCAATGAGTGGCAATACCATAGGTACTGTATTCCGGCTCACTTCTTTTGGAGAATCACACGGGCCCGCCATAGGTGGCATTCTTGAAGGATGTCCTTCCGGACTTGCAATCGACACCAGCCTGATTCAACAGCTTTTGGACCGTAGAAAGCCGGGGCAATCCGACATCACCTCGCCACGCAAAGAGGCTGATACAGTTGAATTATTATCGGGCATCCACGAAGGATTTTCAATAGGTACACCCATTGGATTTATAATCAGGAATAGCGATGCCCGGTCGGAAGATTATGATCACCTCAAAAATGTTTACCGGCCCAGTCATGCCGATTACACGTGGGAAGCCAAATATGGCTTGCGCGATCATCGTGGCGGAGGACGCGCTTCGGCCCGGGAAACCGCCTGCCGTGTTGTGGCAGGTGCTATTGCGTTGCAACTGCTCAAACACCATAACATAACCGTGAGCGCATGGGTTTCTGCAGTCGGAGCCATCGAAATGCCCGAAGAGCATACTTCTTATGACGCTTCACACGTTTATGAGAATGAGGTGCGTTGTCCGCATCCTGCAACAGCAGTTAAAATACTTGATTTGATCAAAAATGTTAAAGAACAGGGCGATTCAGTTGGTGGCATTGTTTCGTGTACTGTAACAGGTGTTCCGGCAGGACTGGGTGAACCGGTGTTCGATAAGTTACATGCTTCCCTGGGTGCTGCCATGCTGAGCATTAATGCAGTTAAAGGATTTGAAACAGGTTCGGGTTTTCAGGCAGCACGCATGAAAGGTTCTGAACATAATGACCCTTTTCGCTCAGAAGAAGGAGAAATAACTACTACCACGAACAACTCCGGAGGTATTCAAGGTGGCATCAGCAATGGCCGCCCGGTAAATTTTCGAGTGGCCTTTAAGCCGGTTGCAACAATTAAGTCGGAACAGCAATCGGTGAATACATCGGGTGAAAATATTTCATTCGCAGCAAAAGGTCGGCATGATCCATGCGTGGTGCCCCGTGCAGTTCCCATTGTTGAGGCAATGGCCGCCATCATAATTGCCGATCATTTATTAAGAAATCGTTTATCGAAGTTATAAGTTATCAGAAAAAACCAACACGTTTATGAAAAAAGGGATTAAGATAATACTCATAGTTGTACTTGTATTAGTTGTTGCACTCATTTCAATTCCGTTTCTTTTCAAGGATAAAATTCTTGCAAAAGTAAAATCTGAAATCAACAACTCCATTAATGCAAAAGTGGAATTCACCGACTTCGATCTTTCTGTGATCCGGAATTTCCCTAACCTGTCGATTCAGATGGAACAGTTAAGTGTAGTTGGTGTAAATGAATTTGAAGGCGACACACTTGCAGGTATTGGATCTACTTCACTCACGGTTGATATTATGAGCGTGATCTCAGGTGGGGAAATTAAAATCAAGTCGGTGAAACTGAAAGATGCGCGAATGCAATTCCTCGTGCTAAAAGATGGTAAAGCCAATTGGGATATTGTTAAACCCTCTGCCGACACCGCCTCTCAAACCGCTGAATCGGGAGAATTTGAAGTAGCATTAAAAAGTTATTCCATTAAAAACGGTCGTGTTATTTATGATGATCAGTCATTGGGTATGAATATGTTGTTAGATGGATTTGATCACGAAGGTTCCGGCGATTTCACCCAGGATCTGTTTACCTTATCAACAAAAACTACTGCCAACGCACTTACATTCGTATATGAAGGAGTAAGTTATATTTCTGCTGCCAAAACCGACATCGATGCCGACCTGGAAATGGATATGGTGAATTCAAAATATACTTTTAAGAAAAATGAAGTCAAGCTGAATGAACTTGTTTTGGGTATCGACGGCTATTTGGCCATGCCTGGCGATGACATTGATATGGATATGAAGTTTGATGTGAAACAAAGTGACTTTAAAAATTTTATGTCAATGATTCCTGGTGTGTATCGTGAAGGATTTGATAAAGTGCAATCAGGGGGAAAAATGGCTTTCAATGGTTTTGTTAAAGGAAAATACAGCGAAACTACCATGCCCGGTTTTGGTTTAACACTCAATGTCACCGATGGTATGTTTAAATATCCCGACCTTCCTACGGCTGTAAATAATGTTCAGGTTGATTTAAACATCTCCAACCCTGACGGAGTTCCCGATAATACCATCATCAATTTAAAAAAGTTGCATGCAGAAATGGGAAGCGAACCATTTGATGCACGATTGATAGTGAAAACACCGGTTTCAGATGCCGACATTGACGCATTTGTAAAAGGCAGGATCGATATTGCCAACATAAGTAAGATGGTGCCTCTGGAAGCAGGCACCACTATGAAAGGCGTACTGAATGCAAATATTACAGCAAAAGGAAGGTTATCATCAATTGAAAACCGGGAATTTGAAAAATTCAATGCTTCGGGATCGATGTTGCTGAATAATTTTAATTATGTGAGTACTGATTATAAACAGGGAATCGCCATTTCCATTGCAGAACTAATTTTCAATCCCAAAAATGTAACCCTGAATCAGCTGGATATGAAAGCAGGCAAAACAGATATCAGAGCATCCGGATGGCTGGATAATCTTTTCACTTATATGTTTAAGGAAAATGAATTGCTGAAAGGAACTATTGATATTAAATCAAATGTTATTGACCTGAATGAATTCATGAGTGATCCCACAGCTACCACGGCTCCTGCTGATTCCACTCCGATGGAAGTGCTTGAAATTCCTTCCAATCTGGACTTCCTGATCACTGCCGCAGTGGGTTCCGTTTTGTACGAAGATCTTGAGCTCAAAAACCTGAAAGGGAATGTGGCTATACGCAATCAGAGCCTGGGTGTCAACAACACATCGTTCCAGATGCTGGACGGTACCATTTCCATGGATGGATTATACGAGACAAAAGATATAAAAAATCCAAATTTTTATTTTGACCTCGACGTTTCAAAACTTGATATCCGCCAAACTTACGACAAGTTTATTGCTGTAAGAAAGCTGGCGCCAATTGCAGAACAATGCAGTGGAAAATACTCTGCGGCATTTGATGTAAAGGGAAATCTCGATTCCAAAATGGAACCGGTATTAACTACTTTCACAGGAAGCGGTAAGTTATCCACTACTGATGTTACCGTAGAAAATTTCAAACCAATGGTGAAACTTGCCGATGCCCTGAAAATGGATCAGTATAAAAAAATGGATCTTAAAAATATCAACCTTTCATTTAGTTTTAAAGATGGAAGGGTAAATATTGATCCGTTTGATGTGAATGTTGAAGGAATTAAAACCACCATATCAGGTTCAAATGGTTTTGACCAAACGATTGCGTATGACCTGAAACTCCAGATCCCTACCGAAAAATTAGGATCATCAGCAACCGGAGTTATTAGTGGATTGTTTTCAAAAGCTAATAGTGCCGCAGGAACGAATCTTGCCCTTGGAAAAGTGGTGAATGTGAATGCTAAAATTGGTGGTACCGTAACCGATCCCAAAATCGAAACTGGTATTAAGGATCTTGCTTCAGATGCTGTATCCAATGTTAAGGAACAACTGAAGGATGAATTTGACGCGAAGAAAAAGGAATTGGAAGATAAAGCCCGCTCAGAAGCTGATCGGTTAAAAAATGAGGCGGAAGACAAAGCCCGTGCCGAAGCAGAAAAATTAAGGAAAGAAGCCGAAGCTAAAGCAAAAGCAGAATCCGACCGTTTGAAAAAAGAAGCAGAACAGAAACTTAAGAAAGAAGCCGAAGATAAATTGAAAAATATTTTCGGTAAACCCAAATAATTGATGAGAAGTAAATTTTGGATTTTATTTTTTGTATTACTGATTTTAAGTTGCGTTTATGTACATGCGCAGGGAATAACGTTGTGCCCTCCTGCCACATCGAAAAAGGCTGTTAAATATCTGGAATCGGCTAAGTCCGCAAAAAAATCGAAGGAAGGCTACCAGGAAGTAAAAGAATTGCTTCTGAAGGCAACGGAAGAGGATTCTGCCTATGCCGAACCGTGGTTGTTGCTGGGAAATGAAGCCTATGCTAAAAAGGATTATGTAGTAATGAAAAGGGCTTATGCAAAACTCATTGAGTTATGCCCCGATGCAGATGCAGTTGCTCATTATCGTATGGGAACATACTTGTTCGAAACAAAAAAATATGCTGAATCGGTTCCTTTTCTTAAATCATTTCTTGAATTTTCAACTCCAGATGAAGTTAAAAACAAATACGCTGAAACGTTAGTATTCAGGGCAAAAATGATTGCAAGCCCTGTACCCTTTAACCCGGTGTTACTATCAGGTGTTTCAACTGCTGATCCCGAATACCTCGCAATTATTTCACCCGATGATGAGTATTGTTTTTTTACACGAAGGTATGATGAAACAGGAAAAGGTGAACTGGTTCCGCGTAACGTTGAAAAATTTATGGTAGCTAAGCGATTACCAGGCATGGAATTCGGTAAAGGTGAGCCAATGCTGCCACCTTTCAACCAGTCGGTGAGCAATAACGAAGGAGGCGCCTCAATTAGTAAGGATAATCGTTTTATTTATTTTACCCGGAATGATAATGGCAACTTTGATCTTTTTTATTCTGAATTTATTAAAGGGCGATGGAGTGAAATCATCAACCTTGGAGAAAATGTGAACGACAAAAAACAATGGGATTCACAACCTTCTCTGGCATCGGATGGAAAAACACTTTATTTTGCTTCCTACCGTGATTCGGTTTTTGGCACCAGTGATATTTTCAAAACCATTCGAACCAATGGATCTTTCTCGATTGCGGAACCGCTTCCTTTCAACACCAACGGTAATGAAAAATCGCCTTTCATTCACCCCGATAACCGGACCATTTATTTTTCTTCTGATAGCCTGCCGGGTATGGGCGGCTTCGATATTTACATGTGCAAAAGGGATGATAGTAATAATAACTGGGGCACTCCGGTAAATCTGGGTTATCCCATCAATACAGAATCCGATGAAGTGGGATTTTTTGTGAGCACCGATGGATCTAAAGGATATTTTGCCAGCAATAAATTATCGGGTGCAGGCGGCTATGATATTTATCACTTCGATCTTCCTGAAGATAAAAAACCGGACAAGGTATTATTTGTTAAGGGACAGATGAAGGATGAAAATAACGAGATCCCGCTAGCTGCGAAAATTGAACTGCGCAATCTTACAACCAGTGAAGTTTTTGATGTAGATTATGATCCGCTTACCGGTAACTATGCTTCGGTGGTATTATTTGATGCCGATTATATTATGACTGTAAAAAAAGAAGGCCTTGCCTATAACAGCCAGTATTTTTCAAAAGATGACAGCACATTGAATGGAGTGTTCACAACGGACCTTGATGTAAAGGAAATGGAGGTTGGAGGTGCCTATACGCTTAATAATATACTCTTTGCAATTAACTCTTCGGAACTGAATACCGCATCGCAAAATATTATTGCCGACTTCGCTTCTTTCCTTGAAGAAAATCCGAGAGTCAAAGTGGCCATTCATGGCCATACCGATACAGATGGAGATGCTTCCCGGAATATGAAACTAAGCACCGACCGCGCAAACGCAGTATATAATTATCTGATTAAAAAAAGAATTGATGCGGGCAGACTTTCCTTTAAAGGTTTTGGCCAAACCAAGCCCCTAGCCGGAAATGAAACCGAAGAAGGCCGCGCTAAAAACAGAAGGACTGAATTTGTGATTATCAACAAATAGATAGCTTCAGAAAAAGCATTACTGACCTCCCATCATTTTAGTAAATTCCTCCTGCGTCATTATTTTATAATCGGCAGGTATTTTAAATAATTCATCAGCCACTTTTTCTTTTGTGATAGTTTTTGCTGTCATTTTCATGGTGAAGCCTGCAGAGGTTACAACATATTCCATGGGAAAACCCTTAAATTTTCGCCATTGTTTGCTGAATTGCGATTTGGAATCGATGGTTTCGGTATAGTACATTTCAAATTCAGTACCATCGCTGTTTTTCATGATCGCTTTTTTACATAAAACTCCTGCAATCATTTTTGTTTCATCAACAAGCGTAAATGTCAATTCATCATCTCCCGATTTATCACGTTTTTTGGCTGCTTCTTCGTCCTGCATTACAGTGGCAGTCTTTGTTCCCATCATATCCATCAAAGCAATTACCTCGTTGGTTTTTGCATTCATAATGGTTGCCGAACTGATTCCCATTCCCATTGCCGTTTCGGTGCGAGATAAGGCTCCTTTGATATAAACTACCGATTCAGTAGGCATCATGGCCTTCATCTGGTCGTCCATTTCCATTTCGGGGTAAGTTATTTCGTAAGTGATCTTACCTTCTTCAATGGTTTCCTGTGCTTTGGCAGGATGGGAAAACGAGATTAGCAAAAAAAGCAAGTATAAAGAGGAAATGATTTTCATAAAATTGAATTTTAAACGCAATTACAGGTTAAATTTAAACTCCGAAGGATCTTTAATAATTTCGTAGCCTTCGGGTATTTCAAAAAAAGATTGTTCATTTTGTGTGTTAATGATTTCTTTTGCTTTCAGCGACATCACCATCCCGCCAAGGCTGATACTGTATTCCATCAGTAACCCCTCGATCTCCTTGAATGGAGAACTCCAGTTGGGATCATTTACTGCAATTTCACGGGTATAATATACAGGGTAGGTATGATTGGTACTATCTGTAATGATTGCCTGGCGGCAGGTTACCCCTGCAATGTCTTTTGTTTCGGAAGTATGCCGCACCTGAAGATTGACACGATCCACAAAATTTTTTTCCACCTGCTTTCTATCCAGCACCATCGCTACTTTACGACCCATGGCAGAGATCAGAGTGATATACTGGTAGCTCTTTGCGTCTGAAATCAGGCGGGTTTCCATCATATTCATCCCCATGCTGATCACAGTGCATGTTTTATTGTCGCGAAAATACGTTACCACTTCCGAAGGCAGCATAGCTTTCATCATCGGGTTCATATCTGCTGTTTCAAAGGTAACATCATAAATAACTTTGCCCTCCTTCAATCCATCGAAAGGACTCTGGCTGCAACCATAAGGCAACAATACAACCACCATCCACGCAAGTGCAAGTACAAGGCCAGTAAAATAACTTGGGTTCACTCTGGGATTTCGCATCAGTATTAAGGAGTTAAGACCATAAGCATTCAAACAAAGTTAACCATAATTTTCATATCCGACATCGATTTCCCTTTACCAAAGGAACTGTAATAATTTTATTGAAACATGCTGTAACAACAATTTCACCGTTACTGAATTTAGGGGCACTCTTTTTTAGCAACGACCTTAATTCTTCTGCGAAAGCATTGGCAATTATCCCATAACCATGTGGTACACAAATCATCGCATTAACAGGTAACGGCTTATTACCCAGAGTGAAATAACGGCTGGCGCTGGTGATTGTGTAGTTCCTGATACAGCATCCAATTTCAGGCAAAGGTACCAGTATGTTATCATATTGCTATTTTTACAACTCTATAAAATCCTCGCATGAAACCAATTCAATCAACCATCTTCTCCATTACCCTGTTTGTTTTAGGTACCGTGGCAAATGCCCAAAAAAACCCATTAACTCTTGAAGATGTCTGGGCGAACCGGCAATTTGCAGCTGCGGGTCTGCCTGAAATCAGGTCGATGAAAGATGGTATGCATTATACCGAACTAACCACCGGCGATAAAGGTCAGTTCATTGTGAGAAATGATTTTAAAAACGGCAAAACCGTTGATACCCTTTTTGCATCCTCTTCACTTGCACAGGGAGGCAAAGCACCTGGCATCGATGATTACCAGTTGAGTGATGATGAAACCATGATTATTCTTACAACCGAATCCGAATCTATTTACCGTCATTCAACAAAAGGGAATAATTACATTTATGAAATCAGTTCTAAAAAAGTAACGCCTGTCTCAAAAAATGGGAAGCAACAATATGCAACAGTAGCACCCGGAGGTCGAGGGGTGGCGTTTGTGAGGGACAATAATTTATTTATAACAACATTGCCCTCAGGTGAAGAACGTGCATTAACAAACGATGGGAAGAAAAACGAAATCATTAACGGTGCAACGGATTGGGTATACGAAGAAGAGTTTTCATTCGACCAGGGATACCAGTGGTCGCCGGATGGAAAACACCTGGCGTATTACCGTTTTGATGAAAGCAGCGTTCGCGAGTTTACATTGACCTATTATGGTGAATTGTATCCTAAGGAAGAACGCTACAAATATCCGAAAGCGGGGGAAGCCAATTCAAAAGTTGAAATTTATATTTATGATGTTGCAGGTGGAAAAGCAGTAAAAGCCGATGTCAACAAAGAAGCTGATCAATACATTCCCCGTATTAAATGGACAGCAGATGCGGCTAAACTTTGCGTGATGCGAATGAACAGGTTACAAAACCTGCTCGAGCTGTATGCGTGTGATGCTTCCACCGGTCGTTCTGAATTGTTTTTTACAGAAACCAATCCCGCCTACATTGAAGTAACCGATGACCTGAAATTTCTGGATAATAAAAACCAGTTCCTGTGGTCAAGTACTAAGGATGGTTATAATCACCTTTACCTGTATGATATGAAAGGAAAACTGGTGAAACAAATAACTTCAGGAAAATGGGATGTAACTGCACTTTATGGATTTGATGAAGTATCAGGTACCTGTTATTACCAGGCTGCTGCGAAAACACCGATGGAAAAAGAAGTTTATTCGACTACTCTCAAAGGTAAAACTACCGCGATTAGTACCATGAAAGGTACAAACACGGCAAGCTTCAGTAAAAATTTCAAATACTATTTCATTACTCATTCCACAATTGATAAACCATTTACCACTTCCCTATTTTCAGGAAACGGAAAACAAATAAGGGTGTTAAATGATAATGCGCCGATTAGTGCTGCAATGAATAAATTTAATCTCAGCTCTCCGGAATTTTTTAATTTCACAACCACTGAAGGTGTAACACTGAATGGTTGGATTATAAAACCTGCGGGCTTTGATCAGAATAAAAAGTATCCGGTACTGCAATACATGTATGGTGGTCCGAACAGCCAGACCGTAAAAAATGAGTGGGCAGGTGCAAATTATTTCTGGTTCCAGATGCTTGCGCAGAAAGGTTATGTGATTGTATCGGTTGATAATCGCGGCACAGGAGCCCGCGGTGAAGCATTCAATAAAATTATTTACAAACAGCTTGGCAAACTCGAAACTATCGATCAGATTGAAGTTGCAAAGTGGCTGGGAAAACAATCGTATGTGGATGCATCGCGAATTGGTGCTTTCGGATGGAGCTACGGAGGTTATTTGACTTCACTTCTAATGACTAAAGGTGCTGATTACTTTAAAGCTGCAATAGCTGTTGCACCGGTTACAAACTGGAAGTATTATGATACCATATACACAGAACGTTATCTCCAAACACCACAATTAAATCCATCAGGCTATGACGACAACTCCCCTATCAATTTTACCAACCTGATGAAAGGAAATTTTTTAATGGTTCATGGCACTGCTGATGATAATGTGCATTACCAGAATTCTATGGATATGACAACATCACTGGTTAAGGAAAATAAACAGTTTGAATCATTTTATTATCCCAATAAAGCACATGGCATCAGTGGTGTCAGACTTCATTTGTATAACATGATGACTGATTTCCTTCTGGAAAATCTTTGAGCTTAAAAAGAAGTCTCTTCCTTATGTAATAATTCCTGTTTTAAGGCAGCTGCCAGGCCGTTATTATTGATACTTCCCCAAATTTTTACCGCAGTGGTTTCCTCGCCGGTGTAATGAAAAACAATCTTATTTCCCGAAGCAACTACATCGCTGATATTTGTCGCCGGCAGTAAAACATTTTTTCTGAAAGGCCCGGAAGTGTAGGCTATTTTATCGGAAGAAATAATAAAACCTCTCCTGATTTTTGCTTCCGGAAACATGACTCCTTTAAAAATAAGCATGGCCGAAGCAATAAAATATAAGTGTGCCGGCTGAAATTCTTTTGCAGCATCAAAAATCAATGCTCCCTGGGCTATCAGCAATAACCCTGTTAAAACGGTAACCATATCAGCTCTGGATGGATTGCCTTTCCAATGCAGCCGGAATTGTTGAATCGAGAAAAAGACTACCAAAATTCCTGATATGAAACAAAAAGCGTTAAACAGCAACGCACCCACTGTTCCGGGATCATTGCCTATTACGGCTAAAACCAGTAAAAAACCGGGCAAACTATTGGAAATCAGCATGCCAACCCGTTGTTTTTTGCCTGGCGTCAGCGGTATAAACACTTCAGTATCAATGTCGTTGTTTGTCATAATCAATAGTATCAGTAGTGAATCCCACGCGATGATTATATATCCGTAATTTTACAGTTCGTACAAACAAGAATGAACTGGATAGAAATAACCGATGCGTCAACCATCAACGAATTAAAACTGGAATCGGAACAACATCCCGATAAGGTATTTGTAATATTTAAACACAGTACCCGCTGCGGCACCAGCAGGATGGCTAAGAACTTATTTGAATCTGAATGGACGATACCGCTTCCAGTTCACCTGGTAAATATAGTGGAATCAAGAATGGTATCAAATAGTATTTCATCAGCTTTCATGGTACAACACGAATCACCACAAGTACTCGTAATTAAAAAAGGCTCGAGTATTTACAACAATTCGCATTCGTATATCAATGCTGCGGAAATACTTGAGTTGATTGCATTAAAACCATCCTGACCTCGACCTGCGGCTGCTCTTCACCCCGAGTACCCCCAGCAAGCCCCTGGTAAGTTCTCTGGCAACTGTACGCATTACTTGCCTTCCCGCAGTACTTCCGGCAACTTCCTCGATAACTGATTTTTCTTTCACTGGTTTTTTGGGTTTGGAGTCATCGGTATTTTCTTCCGGCATATGAGAGCTGTTGAGTTTCTCAGTTAGAATTTCATGAGCACTGTGTGAATCGAGTACTTCATTGTATTTAGCTACCAAACCCGATGTTGCAATAATAGTATCCATTTCATTCGGCTCCAGTATATCCATTCGTGAATGGGGAGCACACAGCAACGTATGCACCAATGGTGTGGGAATTCCTTTTTCATTGAGTGCTACCACCAGTGCTTCACCGGTTCCGAGTTGAGTGAGCAATTCTGAAGTTTCATAAAAATCCGACAACGGATAATTTTCCGCAACCGACTTAATGGTTTTCCTGTCTTTCGCAGTAAATGCTCTCAGTCCATGCTGAATTTTAAGTCCGAGTTGACCCAGCACCGCCTCAGGAATATCGGCAGGTTGCTGGGTAACAAAAATCACCCCGATTCCTTTTGACCGTATCAACTTAATAATAGTTTCAATTTGATTGAGCAAAGCTTTGGATGCTTCATTAAAAATTAAATGCGCCTCATCAATAAATAGCACCAACTTTGGCCGATCCACATCGCCTTCTTCTGGAAAGTTTGCATAGACTTCGGCCAACAAGCTTAACATGAACGTTGAAAACAGTTTAGGCCGGTCCTGAATATCTGTCAGGCGGATGATGTTCAGGTAACCTCTTCCTTTTTCATCCTTCCTGAGCAAATCAGCAGGATCGAAAGACCGTTCACCAAAAAATCGCTCTGCATCCTGTTGTTCGATTTCAATAATTTTACGGATGATGGTTGCCGTAGATGCAGAGCTGATGCGACCATATTCCCTTTCAATTTCTTTTTTCCCTTCGTTGGTAAGATATTGCAGCACCTTTTTAAAATCCTCCAGGTCAAGCAACGGCATTTTGTTATCATCACAATACATGAATACCAATGCTACTACCCCTGACTGCGTATCGTTTAGCTCTAAAATTTTCGAAAATAATACAGGTCCGAATTCTGAAACTGTTGCCCGCAACCGCGTTCCTTTTTCATTGGAGATCGTCAAAAATTCAACCGGAAAAGCCATGGGTTCCCATGGAATTCCCAGGTGTTGATGTCGCTCTTCAATTTTTGGATTGAATTCACCCGATGCCCCAAGTCCACTCAGATCTCCTTTAATATCCATCATCAGGCAGGGCACACCTTTTAACGACAATGCTTCCGAAATTCCCTGGAGCGTTTTTGTTTTCCCGGTTCCGGTAGCTCCTGCAATGAGTCCGTGACGGTTCAACGTTTTTAATGGAATTTTCACATGTACGCCGGGTATAGTTGCACCATTTAAAATACCTCCGCCAATGACTATATACTCACCCTTTGTGTTATATCCATCACTTATCACTTTTGCAAAATCTTCTTTCATGAATAAAGTTTTAAATTACCCCTGTTCAGCAAAACACACTTAATGAATATCGCCGCCGCATGCAGAATAACAATAATGCAATATTTTATATATTCGCTCCAAGGAGCGGGGAATTTAATCCCAACTAATACGTCCACCGACCGCGTGTCGCAATAGCTTTAGCGGTGGCACAAGCTGCGGCTTTTCTGGAGCGTTGGTGGATTAAAACTAGTTTTCTTCAACCAGCACAATAAAATCTTTTTCAAACGGATTGGCGTGTGCGATTACTTCATTTATAAATCCGTTGTTGTTACGACAATAATAAGGTAGAAAATTATCAGTACGTTCCTGTAATCCTCCACCGGGAAACAATTTTTCCTTAAGATTTTTTACCTGTGTTACCACTGATTCATTTTTTCGCTTCAACGCTCTCCTGGCTTTCTCTTCCAGTGCGGTGAGGCCTTTTAATAATTTTTGGTGTTCCGCTTCCACACCGGGTACCAATGAAGGATCGAGCCGTGCCCACTGTTCGGCCAGTTCGTGAAAACCTTTCTGAATCAGCGATGCAACATGGTCAGTTCCCACATGCACATCAGAAGAATTTTCGAGGACTTTTAACACGAGGTGATCAGCGCTCTTAAATATTTCGGGAACAGCAATCCCAAGTTTTTCCAATTTACCTGCCGAATTTTTATCCAGTAACAGCAAACAATTCCGCAGCATGAGAACAGGAAATGGAATTTCCGCTGCATCGAATGCACCCATGAACTGCAGCCAGTAACTTACTTCACCCGGACCTCCGATATAGGCAAGGTTGGGGAGAATTTTTTCCTGGTATAACGGGCGAAGTACTACATTAGGACTAAAATTTTCGGGATGCGCTTCCATGTTTTCCAGGAGTTCCTCACTGCTGAATTTAATTTGTGTATTCAACACCTGGTAAAAGCCCTCCTCCTTTTTCACTATCCTTTCCCGCGAGCCCTCTGAAAGATAAAACACATTTATCTCACGAGGCTGCACTAATGTTTTATGAATGGCACCTAATTTTTTACTGACCGACTCCACTGCATGAAATGCGGTATGATTGAGGATATCATCGCGCATTTCTCCAACAAATTCTCGTTTCAGCTGTGCATCATCACCATCGATTACAACAAGTCCGTGTTCTGAAAATAAAGCATGAATGATTTTTCGCGTAGCCACTGCAAGATCTGTAGAATTCAGGTACGCTTGTTCAAATATATCCATGCAACGGGCATCACTTCCCATTATTTCCCTCACTCCTGCAACCACATCACGCATTCCTGAGGGATCCATCCGGCCAACGGCACCTGCAGCATCACGCTCCCATGAAACCGGTTTACCAAATATACGGGTGTTATTGATCTCGGCAAAATCATGATCCTCACTGGCCATCCAAAATACAGGCACAAACGAAAGCGACGGATGCATTTGACGCAACTCCATAGCAAGTTTTATGGTAGTAGCAATTTTGTATATCGAATACAATGGTCCTGTAAAAATATTAAGCTGGTGACCGGTGGTAACAGTAAAACATTTTTGGTCGTTTAATAGCTGAATGGCATCCCTCACTTTCACCGATCCCGGTGATCCATCGTTCAGCACTTCGCCATACTGCGACATTAACCGATTGGCGAGCAACTGCCTGTTGCATTTAAAATTCTCCCGTTGTTTTAATGCGTCGTGGAAAGAAGCAGGTTCAGGAGCAAAACGGTAAAAAGAATTTAATTTCGGATCTCCGGAAAGATATTCATCAACAAGCGGTGAAAACTGGTGAGTGTCGGCGAAAGGGACCAGTATCTTTTTCATAGGTTTATTTGATGCAAAGATACTAGAAGCGATATCAAATAACCGTGACCTGGTTACACTCCAGGTTTCGTTACCGGCTGCTTACTATACTTGCGTACCATCAGAATCACTAAAGGTACACCAACTAAGGTGGGACATAACCAACGTACCAGATCAGGGATAAATTCCTTATTGACTACCGAAAAGGCAGAAACCGTTGCGATGTATGCACCCACCATACCCGTGATATGATGGCTGAGCCATTTTTGGCGGTGGTGACCCGGTATGGAGAGGAACGCACATCACCGAAAATCATTGATGCTTCAATTGTCCCGAATACCAACGAAATGCATCCGAATGCTTCACCGGTATCTTATATAATATCATACCTCCCAAAGCTATGAGTGCCAAATATATGGAATCGAGATGAATGGTAAAAAAACGGGATCAATCACCGTGAATATGTGCCAGTAAGTCGCGCACCTGGAATGAAACGCGTCGTGCTACCGGGATTGTTTCATCGAGATTGTCAAAAATGAGGCGGTAACCTTGTGAATTGCCGGTCACTTTTTTGACTTTTAGCATATTCACGAGAAACGCACGATGAACACGGATCACATAAGTTGCCGCATTCATCTCTTCAATTCTTTTTAGTGAACTCCGGATCAGAGCCCGTCGTACAATCGAGTTTTCAATGTAAACAATGTCGGTGTAATTATCGGAGGACTCAGCATATAAAAACTGGTCGGCCTGGAGCCTGATTGAATCCTTTCCATTGTCGGAATTAAAAACCAGTGTAGAATCCGTGGCAGTTTCTGTAACAGGTTTAACCAGGCTTTGATTGATACTGTTCACCACTTTCAGGTTTTTTGAAAGCAACCTGATTCTTCGCAGCAATGTGATCACGGTAACGGGAAAAATGGAAACCGCAAAGGTGTAAAGCTGAAAGGTAAGTAAAGAGGTACCACTGATACCGGTGAATCCAAGCAGTCTGCTGTAAAAGAGGTTTCCTAATCCCACCATCATGATGGTAAACACAGTCCAGCCAATATGTTTTGAAACCGTCCATAGCTGATCATCAAAAAAACTCGGAAAAGCAGGTCTCACAAGACGGTCGGCGATAAGGATAGAAAACATAGTTACCAGGCCATACCCAATGTAAACAGGCACCATTTTGACTAATGGAAGAGTGACATCGGCAAGGCCGAAGGGTTGAAATAAGAATAACATTACCACCACCACCGCACTGATAATGATACTCTGCAAAAACATTATCCGCTGGTTTTCTTCAAGCGGAAAGGATTCATTGAAAACGTTAAAACTTTTATTCATAATTCCGCTGCAATTTACCAATTATTTGGAATTTTTGCCTGCAGGGTTTTGGTAAAATTTCGCAAGGAACGACTAGCGTCCCGGTTGTATTCCCGCATTCTATACCTGAAAAGCTCCTAAAAGTTTGCTTGCTTTCTTTTTCAGGAAACCGGCACGCCGAACAAATCGAATTCTCCTGAAGAAGTGATTCGGATGTTGGCAAAATGACCCATTCTCAGGTAAACATCCTTCGCTTCGATTAAAACTTCGTTATCCACTTCCGGTGAATCCGCTTCGGTACGGCCAACAAAATAATCACCTTCTTTTCTGTCGATCAGCACCTTGAAAGTTTTCCCAACCTTATCCGCGTTGATCTCTGCCGATATTTTCTGTTGCAGGCTCATTACTGCAGCTACACGGTCTTCTTTCACCGATTGTGGAATGTTATCTTCCAGCAGATGCGCATGGGTATTTTCTTCATGAGAATACTCAAAAATTCCCAGCCGGTCGAACCGCACCTCTTTAATAAAATCCAGCATTTCCAGATGGTCCTGTTCCGTTTCTCCCGGGTAACCGGCAATCATGGTGGTACGTAGTGCGATGCCCGGTACCTTTTTTCGGAAAAGATCAATAAGCTCGAATGTTTTTTTGCGTGTGGTGCCCCGGCGCATCGATTTTAGCATAGCATCACTCACGTGCTGCAGCGGAATGTCGAGGTATTTACAGATATTGGATTTGCTGTTCATTACCTCCAGCACATCTTCCGGGAAACCGGCCGGGAAAGCATAATGCAACCGAATCCATTCAATGCCTTCAACATCAGATAATTGTTCAAGTAATTGCGCTAGTCTTCGCTCCTTGTAAATATCGAGTCCGTAATAGGTGGAATCCTGGGCAATCAGTAATAATTCCCGGGTACCTTTTGCCGCCAGCATACGCGCCTCTTCCACCAACTGTTCGATGGGCTTTGATACATGACCACCACGCATGAGAGGTATTGCGCAGAACGAACAGGGTCGGTCGCAGCCTTCTGATATTTTCATGTAAGCAAAATGCCTTGGAGTAGTCAGCAGGCGTTCGCCAATTAATTCATGTTTATAATCGGCTCCCAGTGTTTTTAAAAGCAGGGGCAGATCACGGGTACCAAAGTAATGATCCACATTGGTGATCTCTTTTTGAAGATCGGGTTTATAACGTTCCGACAAGCAACCGGTTACAATAAGCTTATCAATTTTGCCCGCCTCTTTTTGCCTTGCATAATGCAGGATCATATCAATGGATTCCTGCTTGGCGTTGTCGATAAAACCACAGGTGTTAATGATCACAATATCCGTTTCGCGGGAAGCGGCCTCGTGCTTCACTTCAAAATCGTTCGCAATCAACTGCCCCATCAACACTTCGGAATCTACCACGTTTTTAGAACATCCGAGGGTGACTACGTTGATACGATTTTTTTTGTTGGTTTTTGTTTTCAAGATTTATTTAATAAGTAACAAGCCTCGCACTTCTCAGGCGCGAAGGGTGACAATTGACAAATTATCATCCGAGAAGAGATTCCACGAAATCAACCCGGTCGAAGACCTGAAGATCTTCCATTTTCTCACCTACCCCTATATATTTTACAGGAATCTGGAACTGATCGGAAATTCCTATAACAACTCCTCCTTTTGCGGTGCCGTCGAGTTTAGTGAGGGCAAGTGCATTAACCTCAGTAGTAGCTGTAAACTGACGAGCCTGTTCAATTGCATTCTGACCTGTGGATGCATCCAGCACCAGAAGTATTTCATGAGGTGCATCAGGAACTACCTTTTGCATGACTCTTTTTATTTTTGAAAGTTCATTCATCAGGTTAACTTTATTATGAAGTCTGCCTGCCGTATCAATGATACAGATATCGGCATCCTGGGCAACAGCAGCCTGTATGGTATCAAACGCTACAGATGCAGGATCGGCGCCCATGCCTTGTGAAATTATGGGAACACCGACTCGGGTTGACCATATGGTAAGCTGGTCGACAGCAGCAGCACGAAAGGTATCAGCGGCACCCAAAATTACTTTTTTGCCATTCTTTTTGAACTGATGCGCCAGTTTGCCAATTGTGGTTGTTTTACCAACCCCATTCACCCCTACCACCATGATCACATAAGGTTTTGGAAGCTGTTTTAATGACATGCCGTTCCCGAATGCTTTTTCGTTTTCGGTCATCAACCCTGCTACCTCGTCCTTTAGCAATTTATTTAACTCCGAAGTATTGATAAATTTATCACGTGCAACACGCTGTTGCAGCCTTTCGATTATTTTAAGCGTAGTGGGAACACCTACATCCGATGACAGCAGAATTTCTTCCAGTGCATCCAATACATCATCATCAACGGTAGACTTACCCATGACAGCTTTCGTGAGCCGGCTGAAAACATTTTCACGTGACTTTGCCAGTCCCTCGTCGAGGTCTTCCTTTTTACCTTTTTTGAAAAAGTCAAATAGTCCCATCAGTGCGATATTAATTTAAATAAAAAAAGCTTCCTTCCACTTAGAAAGAAGCTTCAACCACTAATAATGGTGAATTATTTTGCTTTAAGAAAATCCTTGATGTGATCGTTATGAACCACCTCTTCCTTAAAGTTATAACTGCCGGAAACCGGCGACTTAACCATTTTAATAACCTTGGAAAATTCTTTTCCTTTTCCGCTTTTAAGTGTTGCAACAACTTTCTTTGCCATGACTGATACTTATTATGGATTGCTTAACTATTTAATTTCTTTGTGAACTGTTACTTTTTTCATAGTCGGGTTGAATTTTTTCAACTCCAGACGTTCAGTAGTGTTCTTTTTGTTTTTGGTAGTGATGTACCTGGAGGTACCGGGCAAACCGCTGTTTTTATGTTCGGTACATTCCATGATAACCTGTACCCTGTTGCCTTTCTTTGCCATTTTATTGGATTGATTTTAATTTTGAGGCTGCAAAGATAAGACGATACAGGTAGAATAACAAGTATCCCCCGAATTATTTGACTTTGGTAAAAAAGCTCTCTTCCTGCATGAGTGCTTCAATTGCTTCCACGGTTTTGACAAGCGCCTCCGACATTACAAACGGCTCAGAATCAGTAATCAATACGTCATCTTCAACCCTGACCCCTATGTTCCACCATTTCTTATCACATTCAGAGCCTTCCGGGATGTAGATTCCTGGTTCCACGGTGATTACCATTCCGGGCCGGAGTTTTCCGAAATTACCGGCATCATGCACTTCGAGTCCCAGATAATGGGAAGTGCCATGCATAAAATATTTTTTTACCTGATTGGCATCTTCAATGATACCAAGATCGACCAGTCCCTTACCGATGATCTCCAAAGCTGCGTTATGCGGATCATGAAAAGCATTACCATCTACAGCTTTGGCGATGCCTTCAAGCTGTGCATTCAGTACCAGTTCATAAATTGCTTTTTCCTCAGTCGAAAAAGTGCCGTCAACAGGAACCGTGCGGGTAATATCAGCTGTGTATCCATGGTATTCGGCTCCCATATCCATTAACAGCATATCATTTCCGGTAAGCGTTTTCCTGTTGGTGACGTAATGAAGTACACAACCATTAATGCCACCTCCCGAAATTGAATTGTATCCCGGATATTCGGAACCATTATGTTTGAAGTAATATTCGACGATAGCCTGAGCCTGATATTCGGTCATTCCCGGAGCAATAGCACGTATTGCTTCCTGGAACCCGGCAATGGTGATATCCACCGCTTTTTGCATCAACACAACTTCTTCGGGCAGTTTAATTTCACGCAAAGTGGCCATTGCTTTTTTCAATTGCTGTGATTGACTTTCCTTACCGGACTCTGTTAACTTAGTATTCAGGTCGGTCACCATGGAATTCAATGTTCCGGATCCTTTGGCCGTTTGTTTAATATCGACGGGAAACTTGACCCATACATTGTCAAAACCTCCCATAACAGGCAGGATGGCAGCAAACTCCTTATTGAGGAAAACGGTACTGATGCCAATTATCTTAACAGCCCCTTCAATACCCAATCGCTTGCCGTTCCATAATTCATTCGCCGGATCACGGTCCTGAACAAACAATACTTCATTCATTTTCCTTCCGGAGATTAGGACAGGATCCGAGAATAGCAGCAGTGCAGCATGAGGTTCGGTTAATCCGGTTAAATAGTAAAGATCGGGATCCTGGATAAACTGAAAATCGACATTATTAGTGCGATTTCGAACCGGGTTAGAAAACAGGATCACACATGTATTGGGAGGTAATAATGCCCTGAGTGCTTCCCGCCGTTGCTTGTGGAATGAAGAAGGTAATAAGTCTTTGTCGTAAAAATTTTGCTGTGCGGATGCCGTTGGCAGCTCAAAAAATATGGTTAAAAAGAAAAGGACCAGGAAAACCAGCCTCAAATTGATGGCAGTGGTTTCCCTGATCCCTAGCATCTGGAACCGGTACTAATTAAAGTTTACCGGTTTTCAAAACCTGGTTGATGCATGCGGTAATCCCTTTTTTATTGATAGTACGCAACGCAGAGGTCGATACCTTTAGGGTTACCCATTCTCCCGTTTCCGGAAGAAAAAATTTCTTGAACTGAAGATTCGGATTGAACCTTCTTTTAGTTTTCTTATTAGAGAAGGAAACGTTATTTCCTACAATTGATTTCTTGCCTGTTAAATCACAAATTCTTGACATGATAGTTGTACTTTTTCTGAATAAGGACTGCAAAGGTACACATTGTATATTAATAAACAAGCGTTAGTCTTCTATTATTCCCAGAATTTGATTTCTAAGCATTTTGAAGGCAAATAGCGAGGTAGCCTGGATATTTCTCAAGCGGTTATGTCCAAACTGGAACATCTGGGCCGTCACTCCATGTGGGCCTGCCAAACCAATCCACACCGTACCCACGGGCTTCTCCTCGGTGCCACCGCCGGGGCCTGCAATTCCTGTTGTGGAAATAGCCCAGGTGGTTCCCAGCTTGGCTCTTACACCGGATGCCATGGCTCTGGCAACTTTTTCACTGACGGCACCTTCAGTTTCAATACTGCCTGCATCGACCCCGAGGAATTCGGTTTTAACTTTATTTGCATAGGAAATGGTGGATCCAATGTAATAGGATGAGCAGCCGGGCATTGATGTGACCAGGTGAGATAAATACCCTCCGGTACAGCTTTCGGCTATGGCCAGGGTTTCCTTTCTTTCGAGCAGCAAGGACCCGATTATGCTTTCGGGAGTGTCGTCATTAAATCCAAATATATAATTATGAATCAATAGTTTTACCTTTTCTACCTCAACCATTAATTCATGTTCTTTGGTAACATCTGCAGCATAGCAGCTAAGCCGCAGTTTGACCATTGCAATAGAGGGAAGATAGGCGAGTTTAATATAATCCGGGAGTTGATCTTCCCAGTCTTTTATAAGATCGGCCAGGAAAGATTCTCCGACACCGGTGGTTATAATGGAATAATGAAATACTTTGGGCAGGTGAAAAGTGGCAGCAAGTTTCGGCAAGACCATATCCTCCATCATCGCTTTCATTTCGTAAGGTACTCCCGGCATTGAGACAAATACCTGTCCTTGATCTTCAAACCACATGCCCGGGGCGGTGCCATGACTGTTGTAAATAGGAATTGATTTCACCGGAATTTCTGCCTGGCGCCGGTTGGTAGCAGTGAGTTCCCTGCCCCTGCTTTTAAAAAATCGCGTGAGGTCATCGACTACCTTTTGGTCTTCAATTAAATCCGATTGAAAATAATTACATAATGTTTCCTTGGTAAGGTCATCGCGGGTAGGCCCCAGGCCACCGGTTATCAGGATCACCTCCGCTCTTTTGCGGGCAGCATTAAGCGCTTCTATGATGTGATTGCTGTCGTCACTGACTGACGTTATTTGTTTTACCCTTACACCAATCAGGTTGAGGCGGGAAGCCATCCAGGCCGAGTTGGTGTCAACTACCTGACCAATCAGCAGCTCATCGCCGATGGTAATTATTTCACAAATCATGACGCAAAGATGATTAAATTAGATGGTATCTTAATAGTGGCAAAAGATTTGATATGGCGGAGAAGTAAGTTATTTTTACAACATTCCCACCAGGTCATTTAATTATAAAATCATGAAAATAAAATATGCCACGCTGCTGTTGATCTTCGCACTTTCAGCATGCCAATCACAGGCACAACTCAATCTTCCTCCCGTGTTGAGTTCAGGCGCAGGAGGCAACCTGACCAACGAAAAGATCATCAAAGGACTCAAGGAGGCGCTTACCATTGGAACCAGGATATCGGCTGAGAATGCCTCTAAAATGGATGGCTTTTATAAAAATCCATTAATTAAAATTCCATTTCCGAAGGAAGCCGAACAAATGGAAAAATCCTTGAAATCAATCGGGATGAGCAAAGAGGTGGATAATTTTGTAAAAACACTAAACAGGGCTGCGGAAGATGCTTCCAAAAAGGCTGCACCGGTATTCATTGATGCTATCACCAAAATGAGTATTACCGACGGGCTCCGCATACTGAAAGGTGGAAACACGGCAGCTACCGAGTTCCTGAAATCAGGCACCACTTTAAAATTGAAGAGTGAGTTTATGCCGATTGTAAAGACATCCCTGCAAAAGGTGGAAATAACCAAACACTGGAAGCCCCTAGTAAAAAATTATAACAAAATTCCTTTTGTAAAGAAAATGAATCCTGATCTTAACGATTATGTTACTACAAAAGCCATTGAAGGACTTTTTAAACTCATAGCTGAGCAGGAGCTGAAAATAAGGAAAGATCCACAGGCCCGCATTACCGACCTGTTAAAAGAAGTATTCGGAGGGAAGTAATCAGAATGTCACTGTAATCTTGTCGGGATCTACTTCAGCAGGGTGAATGCTCAGAACAGGAACTTTAGAGTTGTTCACAACCTTAGTAGCATAGGTTCCCAGCAGAAAGCCGGTAAGGGAAGGTTCCTGTTCAGTCATGATCACCAGTAAATCGGCATCAGCATCTTCAGCCGCTTTCATCGTCATTCCGGCCAGGTCTTTTCCTTCAAGAAATTGAGTATCATAACTTATTTCGTGTTTAGAAACATATTCTTCTACCTGCTCCACTTTAATCTTAAACTTACGCAAAAGGTCGTTGCCGGTGAAATTAATCAACCCGATAATGCTAATGTGTGAGCGGTAAAAACGAGCAAGTGCTACCGCAAAAGGAACTTTTTGGCGCGAGTCGGAGGATTCGTCGATAGGAATGATAATTTTTTTAAAGCCCAGGTTTTTGGCGTGAGTTTGAACGGATAAAACCGGGCAAGGAGATTCCTGTACTACCCTGCTGGTATTTGTACCAACCGAAAATTTTTCATAACCGCTAACACCGTGAGTCCCCATGACAATAATATCGGCATCAATTTCTTTGGCTACGTTGCAGATTTTTTTATAAATCCTTCCCACTTCCGTGCGAACGGTTAGTCGTACGCCCGACTTCAAATGAATTTCACGTGCCAGCTGATCCAGTTTTTCATTGGTTGCAGATTCTATTTTCTGCTCAAATCCGCTCAGGGCGTGACTGATTGCGGAAGTAAAGGAAACTGTTTCAACAATATGCAAAAGGATGATTTCGGCTTTAATTAGTTTCGCCATAAACACCGCATGCTCCAGACTTAGATCGGCTGTCTCAGAAAAATCATATGGAATTAAAATTTTGTTGATGAAGTCGTTTGGAACTGTGCTCATGGTTGTGGGTTTTTATGATAAAACAGAAACAGTTGTGTCTTTTTTAGGAAAGGGACGGATTGACAATACAGGAATTTCAGAATTATTGATTATTTCCTGTGCGGCTGAAGATATAAACAAATCGGTGAATCCCACCTCCTGCTGTGTCATAATCATAATTAAATCCGCTTCCACCCGTTTTGCAGTTTTGATAATTTCATCTGCCACATCCTTACCATTGACGAATTCGGAAGTGCATTTGATGCCTGCATCCCCGATAAAATCAATGACCTGGTTCATCTGACGAGTAAGTTTGTTCATTAGGAACTCATCGCCCGATTCCACAATACTAACCACGTGAATTACCGAACTGTACATGTGGGCTATTTCAATGGCCTTATCTACTTTTTCTTTAGTTTCTTTGGTTAAATCCAATGGCAAAAGAATGTGACGGATACCAAACCGGTGCTCTTTACCTTTTATGGTGATCACGGGGCAAGCTGATTCCCTAACCACCCTGGATGAATTTGACCCCATAATTCTTTTCTTCAGTCCTACTGCTCCCATCGTTCCCATCATGATAAGAGGTGCATTTACTTCTCTTGCTGCTTCTACGATTTCCTCGTAAATTTTGCCGGTTCGTATCATCGTGTTCACCTTGATACCGGTTTCGTCATGCACTTTTTTTGCCAGGTCTCGAAGCCGGCTGTTAACATCATCTTTCAGGTGTCCTTCATAGTTGTGCTTTGCAGAAACTACATCCTGGAAAGGCTTAAGAAAATCTTCATCAATCACATTTAAAAGAGTGATTTCCGATTTAGTGAGACGAGCCAGGTTGTACGATTGACCTAAAGCAATTAATGACTGTTCACCAAAATCAACAGGAATAACAATTTGCCGTGC
>JALYQW010000011.1 GCA_030855635.1 Bacteroidota bacterium
GGTACATCCATAAAGTTTTTATACTTTGGTGGTTTACAAACAAGAAGAGCCGTGTGAAGGGAGACTTTCAAGCACGGTTCCGTGGGAACGTAGGGGTGAAATTCCCCTGCGTGACCCGATTATAAGCCATTCTAAAACGACAACACAACGACAATGAACAAAACACTTTTAATTCTACTGACTGTTATTCCGACTTTTTTGTTCGGACAAGACATTAAGAAAATTACAGACAAAGAAAATAATGAAACTTTCTATGTTCTAAAATCGGACAAGACAACAAAACACGGAGAATATAAAAAGTTTAGCTACAACAATAAACTCTTAGTTAAAGGTTTTTATAAGCAAGGGGTTAAAGACAGCATATGGGAATGTTACGGCTTTGACGGACAGTTGACTCTAAAATACAACTACAACAAATCCGAAGTAGTTACTTATAAACCTAACGAAATAGTAAAAGACAAAAAATATAAAATAGTTAACAGCACAGACACCATACTCAGCAGAAATCCAATATTCTTGGGTGGAGACGATTATGTTTTATCCGAACTTGTCAAGAATATTCGTTATCCTTCAAGTGCTGTTGAGAATGGAAAGTCTGGTAAAGTTTATGTTTTTTTTACCATTGACAAGAATGGAAAGACAAGTAATTATCACGTTGACAAACAACTTGGTTACGGAATGGACGAAGAAGCTATCAGGGTTTTAAAACTTCTACCCGACAATTGGTTGCCAGGACTTTCAAACGGACAACCTGTTGATGTTGAAATTGTTTATCCAATAAACTTTAGACTACAATGACAGACAAGAACGCCAGCCTATAACAGCACCTACCCAAAAGTGGCGGTTCAGTGCTTCGTATGACAGTTTTGTGGTTAATGGAAGTTTAATTTTTCAAATCGCCGCTTAATTAATTAAAGCAAACCTGAAATATATCTATAAATATTTTTGAAAATAACCTAAATTATTAAGGATTAGTAATTTTTTGTACCTTCTCCGAGCTGAAAATGATTTTTCTTAATGACAAAGGAAATGTTGATGGACTAAAACGCTGATAATCATATCGGTTTAGCTTAATTTCCAAATCTTCAATCCTTTTTGCTCTTTTTGTTTTGTTACCCTTGTAAAATTTTGTGTCCCTCATATTATAAAGGTTTTCAAGAGTTTTTTTTACGTTGAAATACTGGCTGTTCGTTCGCCACATTTTAGAGGAACTTTGGGTAGGGTATGGTATTGTAGAATAACATTTCCGGCATTTGAAGTTTATGCTATAGTTTACCTTAAACAATTCTCTACAAGCCTGGTAACAAAATGGACACATAAAAAGAAGCATTTCCCCCTTTCCCAGATTACTTTTTATGGTTTTAATATTCACTACTATCCTCATTTGATGTCTTTTGCCGTAATAGTCCTTTTGAGAGTATCGCAACTTTAAATATGAATGTTCATCATTTAAAAAGGCTTCATAGTGTATCCGCTGGGACTTGTTACCAAAGGTGCCTACAGTATGTTTTTCCTTTAAAAAAACTCCATTTTCTTTCAGGAACTTAATTTTGAGAATCATAGTTAATATATTAATAGTTTATTTTCTATTCATTCTTTAAAAGATAATTTTTGTTAATCTGTTTTTTAATTCCTGCAACCTTTCAAGATACGGTTTGAAAGTTGATTTGCCATTGTTCGCTTTCACAGTGGCAAAGTGGCTTTCAATGAATCCGGAACAATCCGTTATTATGCTGAATTGGTTCAGTTTTAAAGGCTGGGTTGGCAGGGCTATTCCTGTAAAGTAGTTTTCAAGTTCGGTAATATCCTGTTCCCAACTTTCAGGCTTTGTTTGTTCGGGCTTACTGAAATAGTAAACGGGTTCGGGTTGCTCAAAGGCTTTCACCTCAACCAATGGCTGAACGGCTGGGGGTGGTTCGGTGGCTTCGGGTTCAGGAATAGCAAATGCTTTATATTCAAACTTTATTAAATAGTCGGCAAGGTCAAACCCTTGTTTCCTTTCGGCTTCGGTGGCTTTGCGTTCCAGTAAATCGGAAACGGTAAAATTTGCAAGGTGTGAAAGTTCCTTTGCCTTACTGCTCCATTTCTCAAACCCGTTCAGGTCGGGGTACAGTATAACATTTCGCCCTTTCAGTATGCTGCATTTTTCAGTGTTCAGGTTGGTAAGACTGCCAACGGCCAACCAAATAAACTGGGGTAAATAAACGCTGGCAATTACAGCCGTTTTTTCGCTTTCAACTATGGCAACGGGTTTAATTTTCTCAATTAGTAAGTGTTCACCAAACAAACATTGCCTTAACTCAAATTCAGGTTGTTTAATGGCTTTATGCACCCAGTAAACAGGTAGTTCAAGGTTCTTTACTCTTTTGCCTGTGGTGGGGCTATAAAGCATTATTTTACCCGTTCTTACTTTGCCCTGTGTATCTATTTGCCAAAATACCGTTGCACCGTTCCAATGTTTTGAGGTGGCAATAAAATAACGGCTTACCATTTCGCTGGCAACCTCAACCCCGAACAGGTTAATAAGGAATTGTACAAAGTAGTTTGTTTCGTGTGCTTTCAGGCTGGCTTTAAATACCTCAACGGGAATAAATGAAACAGGCTTTTGTTGAGGTGTAACGGGTCGGGGCTTGTATGCTTTAGGCTGGGGTTTATCAAACGAAATATTGTTATCCTGAAAATATTGTTTCGGGGTATAATGGTAACCACAATTACTTTCACGGTTGCACCTGCCAACGCTGGGGTGTATGTGTTCGCCTGTTTCCGTATCAATGTAAAGCGAAAATGTTTTTTCCCTTTGCTGGCAATCGGGGCAACGGTAACGGGTATTCATTCCCTTGTATGGTTCTAATATGTATTTGTGTTCAGTCATTGTAAATGATGTTTGCAATTTGCAAAGGCTTGTATAGGGGTTTGCAAACTTGCAAACGTGAAAGGTTGTTTGCAATTAACCTTTGCAAACGTATTTTGCAAACGTGCAAACCATTGATACTAAAAGGCCTCATTAAGAATAAGTTTATAGTAAACTGTTTTATCTTTGGTTTCCTTTGATAATTTACAGGCTTCGCCCTTTTCGTTGAAAATTTCCATTTCTGAATTTATCATTTCAGTAATTCGGGTTTCAATAGTTCTTTGACTTGCTTTAAAATCTTTGCATAACTTATCCAGTAACTCAACCCGTGTTAAGATTGTTCCGTCCCCTAAATACATTTCAATAAATTCAATCATATCCTCATTACTGGCTTTATGTTTACGGTTATTTACAACCCCTGAAACTTCGCTTGCATCTGCCAAAACAAGCCCTTTTGCTTCCTGACTGTATTTAATATAAAAAGGGGTATGCCTTGCCGTGCTTCTACATTTCAAATATTTAACCCTTATTATATCGGTGTCGTTTTGACTGGCATCTTTTTCAAAACCAACTTGCATAACCGTACTGGCTTTATTCATAAGCTCAGTTCCAAAATGTCCCCTTGCTTTGTCGCTTTTTGGGTTTTCGTGAATAAGGCAAAGGAATATTACATTATGTTCGTTTATAGCCATATTCATAAGGTCTATAAGTTCCATACTCTTATCAGTCTTATTGAAATCCTCAATACAATCGGTTGAAACGTCCAGCACAATAAATAAAGGGTTGTTCGTGCCTTTCTTAATATGGTTGAGGTATTCGTTTAAAGCTGCAAACCTTTCTTTTCTGCTTATCTGTAATAAACTTATGTACTCAAAGTTGCTGGGGTGGTCTGCTTTATTGTAACCAGCTTTTATTTGTATTGACTGTAAAGCATACGGTAACTGTTCCGACAAATTCCTTTCGGTATCTACATAAACAACGGTGTGGGTTGCATCAAAATTTAAACGCTTAAACCCTAACAATTCATTATTACAGTTATGCAACTTCAAAAAGGCTGCACAAATATTTTCAGCTAATCTGCTTTTGTGTACCCCTGCTTGCCCTTGTATTACATTTATTGTATGTGGAAATATTACAGCGTTTTCGCCTTGCTTCAAAACAGGTTCAGAAAACCGTATTTCATTTGCCTTTAATTCCTTTAATTTTTCACGGGTTGCAAGTACTGTTTTTAGGTTTGTTGAAATACCTGTTTCATTACTATGCTTAATTAGCTGTTCAGCTTCGGTTTTAATGTCCCCAACCCCGATACTATACTTATCAAATTCAAATTCCGGTTTTAATCCCTCAAAATCTATATCTTTGTTTTGCGAAGTCAAAGAATTACTGGGGGTGCTGTTCATAGTTTACACCCCTTCTTTTTTAGATAACTTTCGGCTTCGCTTGCTGTTTCTGCAACCGTCTTTTTTCTGCCTTGCCTTAACCAATTATCAATTTCCGATTTTAGAAACCTTAACTTTTTACCGCCTTTGTGTACGGGAATAGTACCAGCGTTCACCCAGCCGTAAACTGTGGGCTTACTGGGTTTGTCGGGGTGGTAAATACAAAGTTCGTTGAGGTCAAACCAACGGTCGGTTTCGGTTGGTTGTTCGTTACTCTTTTCAAGTAACAGCCTTTTTATTTCGCTTACTTCATTGGTAAGGTGTGTAAAGGCTTTCGGTAATGTTTCAAGTGTTAAATTTTCCATTTGACTATCATTTTATGTTTGATAGTGCAATGTTATCAGGTTGTTTAGGTCGGTTACAATGCTGTTTTAGTCCAGGTATTGTAACAGCACAATGTTTTTAATGATTACTGTACTTTTTAATTCGCGGTTGTTCGACTTTTCGGATTTGCCCGTTTTTTATTTCAATCAAAGGGCTTTTACATGGATAATAATTTCGGGAAATTACTTTTTCAACCGTATCGTAAATAAATGTTTTCACCTTATTTTGATTAATAAATGTAAAGTTTAATATAATCCAGTTAATTAAATCTTGCTTTTGGCAACCTGTGATAAAATCATGTTCAATTAGCTTTTTAAAAGTATCAGTTAGCCTGTTTCCATTTCCTCTAAAGAGTAATTTTTTACTGGCATTATTACCCGTTTCAAGTACCCGTTTTAGTTCGTTTTGTTGTTCAGTATTGAAAAAATCTTTGATTGTTTCAAATACAATTTGTACGGCTTCTATTTTTAGTACAGGTTTAACTTCTATAGTATCTTGTTCAGTTTTTATTCCGATTTGCTGCGTTGGATTTAATTCTTTTAGGGATTTAGCCATTTCTCCAGTTACAAATGTTTTATATTTTAAAATTTCAATCTGGTCTGAGGTTGAGGGCTTTCTTTTTATTTTACCGTTAGGATATGTTTCTGCTAACCATATGTCGATTACTTTCAGTTCATTTTTCAGCCAGGCATATAAAAAGGAATTCAACTCAAAACTAGTTATTTCAACTTTTTTTAAATTTCGTTCCTCAATAAAACTAGTTTTTGCTTGTTCGTATAATTCAAGCCTAACAGGTTTTAGAAGTTTAAAGTCGTGTGTCGGGTTCATTATTGCACCGTGCTCTTCATAAAGTTTTTTTATGAAGTCTGTCTTCTCTAAATAATCCCAAGTTGACATCACCTGCTTTCCACCTTTAATTAAATAAATATTATTTGATTCATTTTTTATTTTTTCAATTAAACTTTCTAAAAATACTATTTGTCCATTATTGTTATTAATTTCATTTTCAAGTTTCAATCTTTGTACAAGGATTTCATAGTTCTCAATTCCCAAACGTTCAGCTGTTAGCCTATTTACATATTCATATTTAGTCCCTTTTTCATACCAATAAATCATTTTTCCATTTAAAAATGCCAGATGGTACTTTGTGAAATCCTGCTTAGTTATTTCTTTCAAGATTTCAAGCTTACTACTGCTGAATGATAAAAATTCTGCTGATTTTTTCTTTAAATTAAAAAGACGCTCACCGAGGTAATTCAGTTTTTCATCTTTTGTATGTAATGAATTCAGATGTTCATCAATTTTCTTAGTACTGTATTCCATGGTTATTGTTCTTATAATTTTTAAAAGTCCAATTTTATTTTGTCGGTTGCTTCCCTTTTGGTCTTGTCAATAATTTTCGCATAAACCTGGGTTGTCTTCAATTCCCGGTGACCCAGCATCTTTGAAACTGTATAAATATCAGTTCCATTACTTAGCTGTAAAGTAGCGTATGAATGCCTGAAACAATGAAAAGTAATATTTTTAGTTATTCCGGCTGCTCCTATCCACTGGTAAAGGTGTTTGTTGTGATATGCTGAATAGGTAAGTCCTTCAAAAACTTTTGCACTTGCTTCTTTACGCTTTCCAAGAAGGCTGAATGCCTGTTCTGAAATAGGCATCATTTCAACTCCTTTTGTTTTTTGCTGTTTGAATTGAATGAAGTAACCGTTTCCCTTTATATATTCCAGTTCACTCCAAAGCAATTTTTGAATATCTGAAAACCTCAACCCGGTTAGGGCTGAAAATAGTGCAGCTCGTTTCATTATGGGATTTTGACAATCGGTTTTTACTAATTGGTTCAGTTCCTCGATGGTTAAAAAATTACGTTGTATTTCCTCTTGTTTTATGGGTTCAATTTTTGAATTTAGGTCGGTGGGTATGTAACCGTCCTTGTATGCTTGTTTCAAAGTAGCTTTTACCTTGTTGAAGTAGGAAACGGCTGAATTTCGTGACAGAGTAGTTTTGCTGCTTTTTGTGCTTTTGGTAGTAAGCAAAAACTCTTTAAAATCTGTTAAAACTTTTTCGTTGAGGTCAACAAATTTCAAATTGCGATTGGTGAAAGATTCAAGGTATTTGTAAGCTGAAACCCAGTTATCATGATTGCTGGCTTTACGTTGGTTTGTCAGGCTTCTGAAATACTCTACAAAATTCATTTCACCCTTTTCATGAATCCTGAGTTGTTCTTTTTCATACCCCGTATAAATTTCAGGTTTGTTAAGCAGGTTTTCCCGTTTTTGCCTTATCTGTTCTGCCAGTTGAAGGGTTTCTTTGTTGTGGATTTTATCAATAGGTGTTTTTATCTTGTCATAGAGGTATAACCCCAAAAATTCCCTTCGGGTATGTTTGCCCGTTCCAGGGTGGGGGATAGGTGGGTAAAAATCCAAATACAGGCTTTGCCGTTTAGCGGATATAGGTTTTTGTCTTAGTTTTACTTTTGTTGTCATGTTAACAAATGTTAATATTTCATTGAAATAATTTGTCAATTTCAGAACGTTTCACTCTTGTAATTCGCTGCCCTAGATTTAGCGCTTTGATATCTCCTGATTGAATATAATAGTAAACTGTACGTATGGAGCAATTCAATAGGGACGCTGCATCCCTGACGGTAAGAAACTCTTTTGCTTTCAGTTCCTCAATTGGTCTGGTTTTTATTTTGAAGGTTTCAATATTACTTGATTCAACTTTATTCATTTTTAATCTTGCTTTATAAGCTCGCTTTGCGCAATTGTCCCCACAATATTGGGTTACAGTGGTTCTGGCTGTGAATTCCTTCCCACAGTGCTGGCAAATTCGTTGTACCTGAATATTTGAACTCATTAAGTAACTTTTAGTGTAATTAAATGTATTTAAGTGCAATTAAGTACAAAATAATAAGGGCAAAGCCCCTGAATTTTGTACCTCATCCCTTCGAGGTACAACAAAGGTACAAATAAACCATAAATAAACAACTAGTAAAACAAACTAAACCTTAGCATAGGGACATGAAAAAAGCCCTTGTTCAGAGGGCTTTCAGTGATTTTCTATAATTTTAATATTTGTTTGTTAATCCCGGTTACTTTCCAATACAAAACTTCATAAAAATATTTTCCAACAAATCATCAGTAGTAATTTCTCCGGTTATTTCGCCCAGATACATCAACGCGGAACGTATTTCAATTGCTACAAGATCGGTTGGGAGGGCTGTTGTTAATCCATGTCTGGCTGCAGAGAGCGCTGCTGTTGTCTTATCCATTATGGCCTTATGACGGGCATTGGTGAGAATAACATCATTCGCGCCAGGGTGACTTTCTGATATAACAGAGGTGATTCGTTCAAACAATTCATTGATGCCTGTGTGATTTTTTGCGGAGATAAATATAGTGTCAGGCAGCGGCGTGAAAAGATCTGAAAGATAATTTAGGTTATAGCGATCCGATTTATTTGCTACCGGTATGAGTACGTATTTTTCTCCCTGTTTGTCTTTAATGATTGCATTCAGAATTTCACTAAGTTTTTCTGGGTCCGTTTCACCCGGGTCAAATAAATAAATAATAACGCTGGCCGCTTTAATTTTATCCATTGAACGACCAACTCCTATTGATTCAATTGTATCAGTTGTTTCCCTTATACCTGCTGTGTCAATAAAACGGTACTTCATCCCCGCAAGGGTAATTTCCTCTTCAATGGTATCACGGGTAGTGCCTGCTATTTCGCTTACAATAGCGCGTTCCTCATTCAGAATTAAATTCAGTAAAGTTGATTTTCCTACATTCGGCTTTCCCGCAATCACTACAGGAATTCCATTTTTTATTACATTCCCCGCTTCAAATGAACTGGATAATTTACGGGTTTGTAAAAGTGTTTCATCAATCAGTTTCAGTAACTGCTCCCGGTTGGCAAACTCAACATCTTCTTCAGCAAAATCGAGTTCGAGTTCCAACAGCGACGCAAAATGAATCAGTCGCTCACGAAGTAAATGAATTTCCTTTGAAAAACCGCCACGCATCTGCTTCATCGCCACCTGGTGTGCAGCTGCTGAATCGGCAGCAATCAGATCACCTACCGCTTCAGCCTGGGTCAGATCCATTTTCTTATTTATAAAAGCTCTTAATGTAAATTCACCCGGCTGTGCCAGACGAGCTCCTTTTTCAATAAGCAGGTTCACAATTTCTTTCTGTATGTATGGTGAACCATGACAAGATATCTCAATGCTGTCCTCCCCGGTAAATGAAGCAGGATTTTTGAACACGGTAACTAAAACTTCATCCAGGACACTGCCATTTTTAACAATGGTTCCAAAAATAACTGAGTTGGGAGCGGCGTCTGAAAGTTTTGTGTTTTTCTTACGGAAAACCCTGTCTGCAATAGCCACAGCATCGGGGCCCGATAGCCGGAGAACCGCAATTGCGCCTGTTCCGGGAGGAGTGGCAATGGCGGCAATGGTGTCACCTGTTTGTTGGGAATAAATCATTTGTTGCCAAAATTACACAAATCATAGTAGCTACTAAATTTATTATTTCAGGCAGTTGCTTTAAAAAAATTGTTATATTTGAGTAAAAGCTCAATACTATGAAAAGTCTTTACGTTTCCATATTCGTTATTGTTTTTTTGAATAATTCAGCTGCACTTGCTCAATTAACTTGTCAAACAGCCCTTTTTAATAATGGGATAAATCAATTTGGATTGCCTCCTGTTGGAACTATAGCTCCCACAGGTCCCGATTATGGATGCTTATCATTATTGACAAGGCCCGTATGGGGTTACATAACTTCATGTGATACAACAAATCATGAATTGTATTTTGAACTGGATACATATGTTATGGGAACCACGGTCGATATAAGTGTTATTATGTGGGGACCATTTCACAACAAAAGTAGTATATGCAGCAATTTAACTTCTTCTAATATTTTTTATTGCATGGATACCGTTCCTTATACTGGCTGGATTCAAAATGTTAATTTTTCATTTCAGACGGACCCACAAGAATATTACGTTTACATGGTTACCACAAATGATACTTTTGCCAGTAATGAATTATCAAACACATATGTTTCTGAGCAGGTATCAAACCCGGGAAGTTTTGGGTTTCATTGCTATGAATGTAATGATGAAATTTCACAGTTATATGGAAGAAGCATTTGTATGCTATCGTTTGACTCATTAAGTCAGAAAACAAAATTAATTTGGGAAAAAATTCCTGATGCCGGAGTCGATGGGTATGTGATTATGAAAGGTGTTCAGGGAACCGGAATCACAGATTCAATTGCCTATGTAAGTGAGTCCATTCCCTCTGAGTTTATTGATTATGATTCGCATCCATACCAATATGGCGAATTTTATTCTATTTATGCCGTTGATTCATGCGGAAACTTTTATGGACAGGGACAAATAGAAAACACCTGTTTTCTTCAAACATATCCAAGTGGTAATAATGTTGTTAACCTGAATTGGAATAATTTTGGAATTTCTCAAGCAAATACCTATGAAAATGTTCAATACATTCATCGTGGAAGTTCACCACAAAATTTGCAGATCATCGATACCATCCCTAATGGCATCATAAATTATACTGATATTACTGCACCACCCGGCCAACAATACTATTCTATTGAAAGGAGAAAATTGTTTCCTTGTGATCCTTTACGATTAGCTTCGAACAACTCGTATATGAGTGCTTTTAGTAACCCCTCAGTAGCTACTGTAACAGGAATCCCGGTAATAAGTGAGGATAATATGATATCGGTGAACCCTGTTCCTGTGATTGACAGATTAACCGTTAGTGTGAATAAAAATTTAATAGGCAATAAACTAACACTTGTTGATGTAAATGGTAAAACCCTTCATAACGGTATTGTAAAAAATACATCTGAAATAATCGATGTCTCATCATTTGCGTCCGGCACCTACTGGCTGTGCATTACCGGCAAAGACCGGATTGTAAAAAAGATAATAATAAGGTAGTAACTACAAGATTTCCTTCCTTTTTCCCTACAAAATTCTACCTTTGCCCCCTTGAACTCACAGTTTTAGTCAGTTCAGCAGTATGTACCATTAATTATCTATCAGCCATATGAGCGTCCTCGTCAATAAAAATTCAAAAGTTGTAGTCCAGGGTTTTACCGGTAATGAGGGCACCTTTCATGCCACTCAAATGATTGAATACGGGACGAATGTGATAGGAGGGGTGACACCCGGTAAAGGCGGAACAACGCATCTGGACAAACCGGTTTTTAATACCGTTGCCGAAGCTGTTCAAAATGCCGGAGCCAATGTATCAATCATTTTTGTACCTCCCGCCTTTGCGGCCGATGCGATTATGGAAGCTGCCGAGGCCGGAATTGCTCTGATTGTTTGCATAACAGAAGGAATTCCTACACGGGATATGATAACTGTTAAAGAATATCTGAAAGATCGCAATACCCGCCTGATAGGTCCTAACTGCCCCGGCGTGATCACCCCAGGCGAAGCCAAAGTGGGTATTATGCCAGGTTTTGTATTTAAGAAAGGGAATATTGGAATTGTATCCAAATCAGGAACCTTAACCTACGAAGCTGCCGACCAGGTGGTAAAAGCCGGATTGGGTATATCAACAGCTATCGGAATCGGTGGTGACCCCATTATTGGAACCACTACCCTTGAGGCGATCCAGCTTTTTATGGACGATCCTGAAACGGAAGGCATTGTAATGATTGGTGAAATTGGCGGTAGCCTGGAAGCTGAAGCTGCCCGCTGGATTAAGGATAATAACCGTAAGCCCGTTGTTGGTTTTATTGCCGGTCAGACAGCACCCGCAGGACGACGCATGGGACATGCCGGGGCTATTATCGGTGGAGCTGAAGATACTGCAGCCGCTAAGATGAAAATCATGGCTGAATGCGGAATTACAGTAGTCGATTCGCCTGCCGTAATCGGTCAAACCATGGCGAAGGTTTTAGGAAAAGTAACTGCCTGAGTTTTTTAATTAAGCAGCGGAGTTTGTTCTTGCTAAGGCTTTCCAATTACCTGTAATAGTCTTCCTTTATGTGAACCCGAATGAACCAGATACATACCTGGTTTCAAACCATTCGTGGAAATAGCTGTGAGACCTTCGTTTCCGGTTGTTTCACTTATTTTTTTGCCGTTGCAATCAGTAATCACTAGCGTTCCGCTTGTATGAGTAATGAAAACCGGGGTGCCGGCTATAACGGGATTGGGATATATGTTAAATGTATTTTCATTCGCCTGTGGTGATAGTACTGTTGTTGCCGACTGATCCACTTCATAGCATCCCTGGTCAGGCATGGTGCTTGCAGGCAGAGGGCGGGGAATTCCGTCACGATCCACTAAAGGAGCACCGTTATCGGTTGCTGCCCCGGCACAAAGACTTGATGAAAGCAAGTGAAAATCGGTACTGCTTGCAAAACCGGGCACCACATTTTGATTTCCTAAACCAGCATAACCACCTCTTACATTCGAAAAAAGAATATCCAGAGTGCCATTGAGGCTGTTCACCCCTTCAGGTTCGGAGTTGAAATTGTAAAAAATGGAATTAATAGCAATCACAAAAGCATCTCTCACATAGATTCCAGAACCGGTAATGGCTCCGTTTCCTGATCTGTAATTTTCTGCAACCGTAACATTTACCAGGTTTATGTTTCCATTCGTACCATCGCAAAAAATACCACCTCCATAATTGAAAGTGCCTCCACTACCCGAAGTGTTATTGGTGACAAGAACATTGGTTAGTGTTGCTGTTACATTGCCAAGAAAAATTCCGTTTCCATAATACCATAAAGCGTTATTGCCGGAGTAATTTCCCGACACTGTGGTTTGCTCCACTCTCACCATGGCATTTGCGCGCGCAAATAATCCAACTCCATAGCACCAGCTGTCGGAACGGGCGCTGTTATTGAGGATGTTTACATTGCTGATAACCGGACTGCCTCCTGATATATAAATGCCTGCTCCGTAACACCAGCTGGCTGAATCAATGGAATTCTCGTTAATGGTGCTGTTAACAATTATGGTGGAAGAATTATCAAGATAAATACCCGCGCCATAACCATGTCCCCCGGGTAAAAAAACACGGTTGCCCGTCACCCTGATATCATTAAGAATCACCGCCGCATTCGTGATATAAATTCCTGCTCCGTACCCCTGACCCGAATCGAGGTAACCATCCCTGAAAGTAAATCCTGTAATGTGAGTAGTTGTATCAAGCAGAGCAGAACTAATTGCCAAAACCCTTCCTGATTGGTTGCCTGATAGCACTGTAGAATCCGGTCCCGAAACACTTAGTAGTTTAATGCCATTTACCGCAGGCCACGATAGATTTTCCGGGTAATTACCTGCCTGCACTAAAACCGTATCATTTGACTGGCAGGACATCAAAGCACTTTGAATGGTAGGATAGGCTCCCGGAACATGCCGGATATTCGCGGTCACCTGATTAAACTGAATATTAACTAAACTGAAGATAATAATTATATTTTTCAATGTGAGGGTTCTGAATTACGAAATTAAATAAAAAAGCCACAACACGAAATGATAATTCGCATTGTAGCTTGTGAAATACCCAAAATGGTGAAATAGTACCTCTATTGAGTCACTTTTTTGACTTGTTCAAAATCGGTAGTCAACTGTGTAAATCGCTTGTCCAGATCAGCCCTGTCGGTTTCCGATAACGGGGCTCCGCCTTTTCTCAAATCACGTAATTTAGATTTCAAGGAGTTCCGGCTGTTTTCAAATTTTCCTACCTGCATTTTAATTTCCATTGATTCCATTTTTTTGGGATCCAGTTGCTTTTTGAATTCAGCAAATTGTTTTTCCACTAACGTTAGCCGTTGTTCATATTCAGCAAGAAGGTCATTCTGGGCGTTTGCCTGTTCAACAGATGCTGCCGTAATGTTTGTTATTCCTAAAACCAGTAACGGCATCAGCACCAATAGTCTGAGTTGTGATATCATGATATAAATATTTAATTTTGAATAAATTTGGTAATTAATATGCGTCAAACAATGTGCCACCTTATGCTACAATATAATCATCCTAATCATTAAAGGATTTATCATCTCTCACTTTGGAGTTATTATTAGGTAACCCATTGGTTATTAAAATAAAACAAGCCTGATTTACGTAAATTTAAGATAACTTTGTGGCACCAAAGTTGGGTGGTAAATCGGGGTTTTGTTAAATTCTTTGCTGAATGTTGTAGGTGCTTTGGTTTGTGGGTTGCGTTTAAGGCGCGATTTAAATATCCTTTACAAGTGCTGGTCTTTAGTTGTTTTAAGTTAATTTTTTTATAATTATTAATCAATAGTGTCTGCAGCATCGAAAGTAGGTATAAAAGTATTGAAAATAGCAGCATGGGTTCTGGGAATTATTCTCACAATTTTTATCGTCTTGTTTTTAAGCATTAGGATACCTGCAGTTCAGAATTATATTGTGAAACAGGTTACCGCTTTTGTGGCGGGAAAGACCAATACAACTGTCACCATAGGTTCTATTTATATTGGTTTTCCTTCAACGGTTATTGTTAATGAAATTTTTCTGGATGATTTAAATAATGACACACTTCTGTATGCCCGCGAGGTAAGGGCGGGACTCGGAATTTACGGGTTGATCAAAGGCGATATTTCACTTGGCGATGTAAGTCTTGAAAAAGTAGTAGCCAATATTAGTAGGAACGACCGGGATTCAACTTTTAATTTTAATTTCCTGATTGAGGCTTTGGCAGGAAATAAAACGGCAACCCCGGTTGAAGATACTGCCTCAAAACCAGTGAATTTATCAGTGGATGATATTACATTAAGAGAAATCACTTTTCGCTTTCGCGATGATGTTACCGGAATCGAACTGAAAACATACCTTGGTGATGTCACCATCCCGATGCATGAATTGGATTTAGATAGTCTCATTTTTGAAGCAGGCGATATCGAAATTCACAATTCAACTATAGACCTGGTGATGTTTAAAACAACACCCGACGATACCACTACTTCAACAGGTGCACTTCCACGTTTTTCAGCGGATGGGTTAAACGTTACCGGACTTGCATTTCACATGTCCAATGCCGTTGACTCTATGGATATGTATGTGAAATCAGGTGATTTCAATGTTTCAAAGGCGGAATTCAATCTGAAATCGAATGCAATAGTAGCTTCTACGGTCTCCCTTGATCGTGCTTCATGCATGATTTTTAACAGGAAATTAATAAATACCGAAACTGCTTCCGAACCGGAATCACCCGGAGATGCATTATTTGAACTTCCGTTTTCAATTGATGTAAATAAAATGGATGTGACCGAATCGGTATTTGCTCTTAAGGATGTTACTGCGAAAAAATCAAAGGAATTTGATCCCATGAATATGGTTTTAGCCATTCACCGCTTTAACGTAAAGGATGTGTATCATGATAATGGAACGGCGAGAATTAATTTATTACATGCCTCAGTTACCGACAGAAGCGGACTGGCAGTGAAAAGTTTAAAAGGTGAATTTAAAACCGACCCGGAATCCGTTTCAGTAACCAACCTTTCTTTAGTAACCGGTAACAGTGAAATCAATGGGGACCTTTATGCTGACTTTGATGATTTGCAACGTCTGGCCAGCCATCCCGCGGAAGCGAGGTTACGCGTGAACCTGAAAAATACTGTAGTGAGTGTAAAGGATCTGTTGCTATTCAATGAAGCTTTAGCACAACAAGAGATCATCAGTAAAAACAGGGAACGGAAATTTTTAATCAGCATGGCTGCATCCGGCACCTTAGGAAATATCAGAATTAAACAATTGGCACTGCGCACAGCTAATGCAACTGCCATTCAGATAAACGGCACTGTAACCGGCCTCCCTGATGCAGATAAGATGCATTTAAATCTTACTGCCAACCGTATCACCACAACCTCAGATGATATTGCTGCCTTTGTTACCATCCCGGAAACGGTAAACTTGCCGGAGCACCTGCTGATTAAGGGTAAATTTAAAGGAACACTCAGCACATTTAATTATAATGTTGCTGCAGCAACGAACCGAGGAAATATAATTGCTTCCGGAATGTTTAACAACTTGCAGGGAACTCGGCCCGGTTATGAGGTGAAGGCGCAGCTCAAAGAAATGGATGTGGCCTATCTTCTGAAAAATGATATGTTTGGCCCTTCAAATATCAAAGCCACGGTGAACGGTAAAGGTTTTCAGCCTGAAACCATGGATACCGAATTTGACCTGGAATCAGAAAAAATAACTGTGCAAGGTTATGAATACAATAACATCGCCTTTAAGGGAACCATTAAAAATGGTGAGTTGGCCACGACTGGTGCTGTTGCAGATGAGAACCTGGATGTAACTTTGAAAGCATCACTGGGATTACTTAAGGAAAAAGAATTTTATAAAGCTGAAATCAATTTGAAAGGCATTGACCTGGAAGCACTGCATTTTTCTGATCATGAATTACGGGCTAATGGAACAGGAATTATTAACGTGAAAGGTAATTCCATTAATAACCTTAGCGGGAATGTTTCAATTAAGGATGTATTAATTGTGAAGAAAGGGAAAAATTATCCTATCGAAAATCTTGCAGTTATAAATATCAATGAAAATAAAAAGAAAAATGTAGCAATTGAAAGTTCACTTCTTACAGCACGTTTTGACGGGTCGATTTCAGTAGACGAAACGGCGCGTCAGCTGGGAGTGTTTTTCAAAAGATATTTCACAACCGATACCGTTCCATTGATGCCTGATCTGAAAGAACAGTTTTTCTCATTTAATGTTGTGATTAAAAATGCCCCGGTCATTTCTGAGGTGTTTGTGCCGGGTCTGGAATCATTTATACCTGGTCCGATTAGTGGTAAATTTGTAGGGGCGGAATCAAAACTGATGGTGAATGTACAATTGCCCCAGGTAATTTATAACGGAATCAGGATCGACAGCCTGAATGTGAGAGTAGATTCCGATGTCGACAAATTGGTTTTCCTCGCAAGCCTTAACCGATTGTCGATGGGGGATATCGAGCTGGCACGCACCGATATCATTGCAACTGCAGCGGATAATAAAATCCATACAGGAATTATTATTGCCAAAGAGGACAATGTAAAATTAAGGATGAAGGCATTGATTTCTTTAGGAAGTAAAACAGAATACTATAAAATTTCCATTCTTGAAAAAGGGATTATTCTGGATGATGAGCAATGGGTGGTTCCTGAAGATAATTATATTGAAGTTGGAGGTCCAATTCCGAAATTTCATAATTTTTCATTAACCAATAACAAGCAATCGGTGTATATTGATAAGCCCGCTTCATCAGATGCAGAAGGAATAGGTTTTAATTTTAATGATTTTAAAATAGGTATTATTTCTTCCATTATTGAAAGAGATTCAGCCTTTATCGGCGGTATACTGAACGGACAACTTGATCTGATTCGCGAAAAGGAAGGAAGTGGCCTGGTAGCTGATATTAAACTTGATAAATTTACTTTCAGGGGAACTACTGTTGGTGATCTTGTGCTGAATGCAACATCCGAGGGCCGCTCAAAATACAATGTAAATTTGAAAATGACCGGTAACGGAAATAACCTTGTTGCAAAAGGTTCTTATGAAGCAGACACTATCGGTGGAAGGATAAACGCAGATGTGGATATCAATAAACTGTTACTGAAAAGTGTTGAGCCGTTTACCGATGGACAGATTACGCGATCTAAAGGTTTTATGGAAGGTAGCTTCACTGTAACTGGACCTGTTTCGCTTCCTACGATTGATGGAATGTTAAGTTTTGAAGATGCAGGTGTTAATGTGACTTACCTTAACAATTATCTTAATTTAAAGAATGAAGAAATTAGGTTTGATGAAGAAGGAATTTATCTCGATGCTTTCACTATTACAGATTCTTTAAATCATACTGCTGTGCTGGATGGTAAAATTACCATTGAAGAATTGACCAACCCAAAATTTTTTATTGATTTAAAAACAGATCGTTTTCTTGCCATGAATACAGTGTCGGAAAATAATGATTTATTTTTTGGAACGCTTATCATAAGTAGTAACATTAAAATAAGAGGTGATATGAATCTGCCGGTTATTACTTCCAATGTAAAACTGCTGGAAGGGAGTTCCTTTACTTTTGTGGTTCCTGAAAACACTGTTCTTACTGAACGCGGTGAAGAAGATGTTGCTTTTACTGACCCCTACAATCGGGTGAACCCAATCATGAAACGAGAATCGGAACAGGATACATTCAAAGCGGAAATAAAGGGATTCGATATTACTTCTAACGTGGAGATTACTAAAGAAACAACGTTGCGGATTCTTGTTGATCAGGAGTCAGGTGATTCACTGGTGATCAAAGGTGATGCTACCATGAGTTTCTCGATTGATCCCAGTGGGAAAACCAGCCTTACCGGCGGATTTGAAATTAATGAAGGAAGCTACCGGGTGTCGTTGCAGAATCTGGTGAAACGAAGCTTTGAAATTACCAAAGGAAGCAGCATTAACTGGCGAGGGGACATCATGGATGCGGAAATTAATATTGATGCTGTCAACATTGTGAATGCGGTTCCGTTGGAACTGGTCGCCGACCAGGTGGCCGGTTTAACCGAACAGGAAATTAATGCTTACCGGCAACGACTTCCCTTCCAGGTAATCTTGCACATGACGGGTGAACTCTTGCGGCCTGAAATAAGTTTTGAAATTTCATTACGACCCGAAGATCAGGGTGTGCTGAACGGTACTGTTTATGCAAAACTGACTTTACTAAACCAGGATCCTTCAGAGCTTAACAAACAGGTTTTTGCATTGCTGGTACTGAATCGTTTCATCCAGGAAAATCCTTTTAATAATGAATCTGGAGGAGGATTGGCCTATGTTGCGAGAAACTCAGTAAGTAAATTTCTCAGCCAGCAGTTAAATATTTTTGCGGAACAGTTTATCAAAGGAGTAGAACTTAATTTTGATGTTCAGTCTTATGAAGAATATACTACCGGATCAGTGGAAGGCCGAACTGAAGTGAACATCGGCGCAAGTAAAAAGTTTTTCGACAACCGTTTGATTGTGCAGGTGTCGGGCAATGTTGATGTAGAAGGTGAACGCACCAAACAAAACGATGTGAGTAATCTTGCAGGAGATATTGTACTGGAATATTTATTAACAGAAGATGGCCGTTACCGGCTCCGCGTCTTCAGGAAAGACCAATATGCCGGTGTGCTCGACGGAGAAGTTAAAGAAGCGGGAGTAGGAGTACTTTACACCCGCGATTTCGACAAGTGGGAGAATTTATTTTCGAAACCGGAGGAACAAAAACCTATTAATCCCTGATGAATACGATAACCAATATCGCTTTTAAAAAAATGGCTGCCTGGATGGTAGTTGTGCTGATGCTGTCGTCGTGCAGTAATACGAAGTACCTGAAAGATGGAGAATTGCTTTATACAGGAGCCAAAGTAGTGGTGGAAGAAGGTAAGAAAGTGAAAGGGAGGAAGTCAATCACTAATAAAACCGCAACGGTGATTCAACCAGAACCGAATAAAAAGTTTCTGGGTATGAAGATCGGTTTATGGTTTTACAATGTAGCGGGTGAACCTAAAAAGAAAGGGTTTCGATACTTTGTAAAAAATAAATTGGGTCAGCCACCCGTATTGTTTCAACAGGTAGATCCCAATAAGGTAAGAGATCACATAGATGCTACCTTATTCAATAACGGATATTTCAGATCCTACTCCAATTTTCAATTAAAAAACAAAGGAAAGAAAGTAAGCATCGAATACCAGTTATTCCTTACGGAGCCGTATGTTGTAGATTCTGTTCTGTTTGAATCCGGAGAATTTGAAATCTTATCCACTATCCAGGAATCGTTGAAAGAAACTACGATAAGAAGAGGAGATGTATACAGCCTGGAAGTCATAAAAGCAGAAAAAATCAGGATCGATGGTTTTTTGAAAACACGTGGTTTTTTTTATTTTCAACCCGATTATCTCATTTTTGAAGCTGATACCACAGGCGGGAACAGGAAAATGAACCTGAAGCTGACTATTAGAGAGATCACTCCTTACGAAGCTCTGCTGGTGTACCGTATCAATGATGTGTACATAAATACCAATTACACTGTTGGTGATGATTCCGTTTCCTATTCGCAGGACACCATCGCCGGAAGGCCGTTTTTTTACCATTCAGAAAACAATCATTTCAGGAAGCGGACAATAGTACGTTCGGTTTTTCTTGACAAAGGAGAAATTTATTCCCGGAAGGATCACAATGCCACGCTAGGCCAACTGATGGGCATGGGAACTTTTAAATTTGTGAACGTCAGGTTTACGGAAGAGGATTCACTGAATGTGGGTTTCATAACTTCGTTCATCAACCTAACACCGCTCCCGCGACGAAGCATGCAACTGGAATTGGAACTCAAATCCAAATCGAATAATTTTGTAGGACCGGGTTTTCGGGTTTCCTACCGAAACCGGAATTCATTTAAGGGTGCCGAATTATTTGTGCTCAACCTGCACACATCGTTTGAAACACAGTTGGGAAAAAATGCAAAAGGTTTTAACTCTTTTGAAATCGGTCCCGAAGTGGAATTGTATTTCCCGCGTTTTATTACTCCGTTTAATATCAGAAATCCCTCGGGTTATTATGTTCCTAAAACAAAAATTACTGCCGGGTACAACTACCTTACAAGAGCTGACTTTTTCAATCTTACTTCATTCACATTCACCTACGGTTATAAATGGAAAGAAACCCAGTTAAAGGATCATGAACTCAATCCGGTGGTGTTAAATTATGTGAGACTATCGAACAAAAGCGATGAATTTAACCAATTGCTTCAAGACAATTTATTGCTGCAGAAAAGTTTTGAAGAACAGTTTATTGTCGGAATGAATTATTTATTTTCTTATAATGAGCAATTGGTGCCGAAAAAAGTCAACCAGTTTTATTTTCAGGGTAAGATGGAATTATCAGGAAATACGGTTTCACTACTTAATCAGCTTTTTCAGAGTGAGAAACCCAATCCGGATGCACCTTACGAATTGGCAGGAGAGGTGTATGCCCAATATGCACGGTTTGAAACTGATTTCCGGAATTACTACAACATTGGTAAAACTACGCAGCTGATTGCACGTATTTATGGTGGAATCGGAATAGCCTATGGAAATTCGTCAACTTTACCTTTCATCAGCCAGTTTTTCAGCGGGGGGTCATCAAGTGTAAGAGCGTTTAGGGTAAGGTCGTTAGGGCCGGGTACTTACCGTAATGAAGACAACCAAACTTCTTTTTACGATCAGGGCGGTGATATTAAGCTGGAGGGAAATTTGGAATACCGTTATAAAATCGCTGGAATGTTCAGGGGAGCTTTTTTTGTTGATGCCGGTAATATATGGCTGCTGAAAGAGAATCCTTCCACACCCGGAGGAAAATTCAGCAATAATTTTTTAAATGAACTTGGTATTGGCGGAGGATTCGGATTGCGTTTAGATGCAAACTTTTTCGTGCTTCGGCTCGATTTGGCGATGCCATTCAAAAAACCATGGTTGCAGAATGACGCAACTGATGTTCAACCCGGTGATGGATCCTGGAGAAAGGATAACCTGCTGCTGAATATTGCAATTGGTTACCCGTTCTGATATCATAAAAAAAAA
>JALYQW010000091.1 GCA_030855635.1 Bacteroidota bacterium
CCTGCACTGCATTGTTTGGATTGTGCCTTATAACGATCCTTTGTTCTGTCACTAACTTCCAGAAGAGTTATTGTTTGTACATCTTTACACACCAGCAAATCACGAAAGTGCGATGACAGGCCTGAAATAAAATGATGCACATCGAAACCATCATCAATAATTTCATTCAGCAATAACAAAGCACCTGAAAAATCACCTGTTATCAGGTAATCTGTTATCTTAAAATAATATTCATAATCCAGAATGTTCAGGTTGTCAATAACATTTTTGTAAGTCACTTCACTTCCTGCAAAACTTACAATCTGATCGAAAATAGACAGCGCGTCACGCAAAGCTCCATCAGCTTTTTGCGCAATCAGGTGTAGTGCCTCGGGCTCAGCTTTTACATTTTCACTCGAAGCAATGTATTGCAGATGGCTGGCAATGTCATCAATTGTGATCCGGTTAAAGTCGAAAATCTGGCAACGTGAAAGTATGGTGGGTATGATTTTATGCTTTTCAGTAGTTGCAAGTATGAAAATAGCATACGAAGGAGGCTCTTCGAGAGTTTTCAGAAATGCATTGAAGGCTGCTGCCGACAGCATATGAACCTCATCAATAATATAAATTTTATAATTTCCCGACTGAGGTGCATATCGTACCTGATCAACCAGCGTACGCATGTCATCCACTGAATTGTTGGAAGCAGCATCCAATTCGAAAATATTCAGACTTTGTCCATTATTAAATGAAACACACGATTCACATTCGTTACAACCTTCTGTATCAGCAGTAAGATTGGTGCAGTTTATTGTCTTTGCTAAAATACGCGCGCATGTTGTTTTGCCAACACCACGTGGTCCACAAAATAAAAATGCCTGCGCAAGATGCTTGCTCTTAATCGCATTTTTAAGGGTACTGGTAATTGCAGGTTGCCCAACCACGGTATTGAACGTGGAAGGCCGGTATTTTCGGGCAGAAACAACAAAATGATCCATAACGAATGAACTTCTGTAAGAGATATAAGCTTTTATAAATGTTGAATTACAAAGTTAAGGTAAATTCAGGAATTACAGGGATTTTAAACGGACGATAATGCAATTCAGGCTCCATTTCCGATGCCGTTATCATGTAAAAAAGCTGCCTTATTAAGGACAGCTTCCAATTGGTAATGTATGTCAACTTGTTAGTGAATCAATGGAAAGGGTTCAGGTAAAACTGGAAGCGGATATTTAATCTTTGAAGTAACCTCACAAATAATTTTGTTTTCAGGAGTGATTCCGCAATTTTTCAATGATATATAAATCCATTCCAGGTTGTTTTTTTCAAAGGCGTATTCGCGGGTAGGATAGGAAAACAACCTAAAACCGTTATTAATTTCAATGAGAGGCAGATCAACAACAGGAATTAATTTTCCTTCGAAACTTGTAGCTGCCATTAAGTAATTGCCGGAGGAGGAAGGGAAAATTACAATCTCTGGCAGATTTACCATAGGAATAAATGAACCCTCGTTGTTCCCTGCAATCACTAAATGATTGATCGGCAGGGTGGATTCGATTTCAATAAGAGGCAAATCGGCTATAGCTATAACCTCTCCATTCAATACATAAGCAGGTAATTTCCTCATGCCAGTCTGTTCGCCTATAATTTCAATAACCGGAAGATTTACCACCAGCAAATAAGACCCATTGGAAAGAATGCCGGATGAAATTATAGAGCCCGGATGTGTGCTTATGATCTCCACCTGGGGTAAGTCTACCACCGGAATGTAGTTGCCATTATACAAAACAGCTTTAACAATGGAGTTCTCACTCTTGGAATTTTCAATAGTAGGTACCGAATCCACTGAAGGAGTCATTACCGCTGCAGATACGGCCTGTATCAGAACCAGTGTCAGGAAAGATGCGAGTAACATTCGGAATGTTTTCATGGTAGTAATTTTATTTTAAACTGTGGTTGTAATGATGACGCAAAGATATGTGAAATAAATAGTACTATGCAATACATAGTACTAAAATAACTCGTAAAGTGTTGTATTTCAAAGAAATAATTTTAAATATTGTTAAAATATTTTTCATTTTATACTGATTAAGATGTTTCGGGGAAGCCATTTGTTACATATTTTTTGAAATTTATTTTTGGTACCTGATAATTCCCGTTTTTCACACTATGGTTGACATCAAGTTTTTAAACGCCCAGGCTAAGAAAGTAGCTGCAGACAACGGAAAACTGGTCCGCCGCTTAAAAAACCGTCCCGTTCCCGGGATTGATGAAGAAGTTGAGTTGCTGGATCAATGGGCATTTTCAAAAATAGATTGCCTTTCCTGTGCGAATTGCTGCAAGACAATCAGCCCGGTATTCAAAGAACGCGACATTGTACGGCTGTCGGATCATTTCAGGATGCGTCCCGGTGCATTTGTTGAGAAGTACCTTTATATGGATGAGGAAGGCGACTATGTTCTAAAATCCACTCCATGTCCTTTTTTAGGGGACGGTAATCAATGCAGTGTATATGAAATGCGCCCCGCGGCATGCAGAAGTTATCCGCATACTGGTACGCTCCGATTCACAAAGAGCATGGATTTATTTGTTAAAAACAGCGGAGTGTGTCCTGCGGTGTATGAAATCGCAGAAGAATTAAAGAAGAAATATGGAAAAACAGGAGGGTGAATCTATTTTTATTAAGGTAATAATTTGACTTTTGTCACAATTTTAAAACCCGGAGTGCATTATTTTGTTCAGCTAGTTACGTGCAATTAATTTTACTGCGAAACGATATATGGTTCAGTCAGGAAATTCATCAAATACCATTACGAATTCAAGGTTAATTACATTACCGCATTCACCGGTTCATGAAATTGAGGTGTATACTACCATCGGTGAGGTTCCGGCTGATGAATGGTCTTTATGTATTAACGATACACATCTTTTTTTATCACGTGAGTATCTCAAAACAACTGAATTTAGTTCCCTTCCCGGGATGCAATTCCGATATGCCATATTACGCAATGCAGGTATTCCGGTTTCGGTCCTTTATTTTCAAATGGTTAATTTATCGGATACCGGATTGGGAGGAATCCTGAACCTGGAGGAATATGGCGGACTTGCCGGATCCCTATCCACACGAATTAACGACATATTATTTAGTCCTGGTAAGGATAAAGCATCATATATACTCGTGTGTGGAAACCTTCTTGTAAGCGGCGAACATGGCGTGGCGGCGGTTAATGATGTTGAATTTAAATATGCAATTGAAGCCATTTCAATTATAAAAAAAGTCATTGCACAAACACTCACTTCAAGTGCCCGACTGGTTGCTTTTATGGTTAAGGATTTTTATGATCCTTTAAACTTGATAGCCAAAACCATTTTAAAACGCGATTATTTTTTACTCAATACCGATCCTGAAATGATTTTTGAGGTATCCAGTGGTTGGTTATCTTTTGAAGATTACAAGGCTGCCTTATCATCAAAGTACCGGGTGCGGACTAATAATGTTTTAAGTAAACTGGGACCTGTTGTTATTAAGGAACTCAGCACGGAAGAAATCATCAGTAAATCAAAAGAAATTTATGCTTTGAACGACCAGGTAATAAAAAAAGCTCCCGTAAAGCTGGCAAGGCCTTCAGAAGATTATTTTTTAAACTTAAAAAAAACGTTTGGAAAAAATTACAGGATTAATGGTTTTTTTCTCGATGATAAATTAATTGCATTCACCAGCGGTGTTTGGAACCATGTGCATTATGAAGCACATTATATTGGCATAAATTATGAACTTAACCAGCAGTTCAGCTTGTACCAGAATATTCTCTACACGTATATCAGCGATGCGATTTTATGTAAATCGGAAAAACTATTTTTTGGCAGAACGGCACTTGAAATTAAAAGTACAACGGGTGCTAAGCCACATCATTTAGCCTGTTATTTCCGATTTGCAAACCGGATTCTGAATACCCTTGCAAAACCACTTGTGAGTAGTACCGGGCCAAAAGATTGGATTCCAAGGGATCCTTTCAAAAATAGTTCGGATAACTGAACTTCATCTGAAAGTAATCTAAATTCCGGTGAACTTTTTATTTAAATTTGCTGGAATGATCCTGTTTTCATGAAATACCGGTTGCTGTTGATAATGTCAGTTTATTTTATTTCCTGTGAAAGGACCCACAACGTTAATTTGAAAGATGTTGCCTTGTCGGATATGAGCGGAAGTATGGTCAACGTGGCAAAACTTGCTGATAATGGAACGGCGGTTTTTATTTTCATTTCTCCGGAATGTCCTCTTTGCATTAATTATACCAAAACCATAAAAGAGCTTCGAATAAAATTTCTATCCGATAGCATTGTGTTTATTCCCGTGTACCCCGGAAGTCTAATTAGTATGAAAGAAATTAATGAGTTTAGTGATGAGTATGATTTCAAATTGTCAGGTTTGATGGATCCTGATCTCCGTTTAACAGAATTATTGCATGCTACGGTAACACCGGAGGCAGTAGTGGTTACAAAAAGCGGTGACATTGTGTATTCGGGTGCTATTGATAACTGGATGTATGAAACCGGAAAAAAACGGACTGTGATTACTAAAAATTTTCTGGAAGATGCCTTATCAGCACTACTGAAAGGTGAAAAACCTGAACCGGGTAAGACAGAAGCTGTAGGATGTTTTATTGAATTATGAAGAAACTGATCCACCCGAAGTTTGCATTACTTATCGCATGTGCGATGGTAGTTAGTGCTGCAATTTTTCCAGGCTGTGGTAACGATTCAGGTAAGACGGAAATTACTTTTACCGAGCATATTGCTCCCTTAATTTATAACAATTGCACTTCCTGCCACCGGCCTGGAGAAGCAGGTCCTTTCCCACTCATAACTTATGATGATGCCCGGAAAAAAGCTAAAACAATTGTTCGTGTTACGCAATCAGGAGTTATGCCACCATGGCCTGCAGATGCGGAATACCAGCAGTATGTTGGTGAGAAAGTATTGAGTAAGGAAGAGAAGGAGCTGATTAAGAAATGGTATGAACAAGGTTGCAAACAAGGCGAAGCAGCAAGAATGCCGTCGTTACCTGATTTTCCTGAAGGTTCACAACTGGGAACACCTGACAGGGTCATTACCATGGAGGAGTCTTATATCATTGCCGGAGATAATAAAGATCGGTTTATGGTGTTTAAAATACCTTATGAACTTGACCAGGACACTTTTTTGAGAATGGTGGAATATGTTCCGGGTAACCGTAAGTTATCACATCATGTAAACGGACATATTATTCAATACAATGCTCATGAAAAAAGGAATGTCTTTGCCGGACCAAGGTTTGTCAACCGTGAGGAGGCAGGAACTCTTGATTCCAGTTACAAATATCTACAGCTGTTAAATGATGATGGCAGTTATCCACTGCTCACACCTTCTGTATTCAATTACCTGCCCGGTGTCATCCCTCAGATATATCCTAGTGGAATAGGAGGGTACCGATTGAAAAAAAAGGGAGCTATCCTCATGCGTGATCTCCACTATGGCCCTTCGCCCGTTCAACAGGAAGACAAGGCAAGAATAAATTTATTTTTTTCAAAGGAACCACCCAGTCGTCCTTTTATGGAAACCCAACTGGGTACATTGGGAATATCAGAAATTGTTCCTCCCTTGCTGATTCCAGCTGACACTGTGATGAAATTTATTACACGGGCTGTTATTCATAATGACATTTCACTGGTAACCATTAATCCGCACATGCATTTACTGGGAAAATCTTTTCTAGCCTACGCAATCACTGTTAAAGGCGACACCATTCCTCTCGTCCGTATAAAAAACTGGGATTTCAGATGGCAATATTTCTACACCTTTAAAAATATTCTGAGAATTCCTGCCGGTAGTGTAATTGTTGCGGAGGGGATTTTCGATAATACAAAAAATAATCCGAACAATCCTTTCTCGCCACCCCGTATAATCACTGGTCTTGGGGGAAGCATGAAAACTACTGATGAAATGTTCCAGTTGATTTTAACGTTTTTACCTTATCAGCAGGGGGATGAAAAAATTAGTCTTGAGAACATTTCAGCCCTGGAAGGTGGATTACCCTGACAAAACTTAAGTTCAATTCTTGCGTTTAACTCAAATGACCCGGATTTCAAAAACCAGGCAAAAACCCTAATTAATGAAATTATCCATAATCCTTAAAAAAATATTTTTTGTCCTCGCACTCGCTTTACCTCTTGCATTAGTTGCACAAGATGATCCAAAACCTACTAAAAAACAAAAAAAAGCAGAGCTGAAAAAAGAACAGCGTGCACAGGATTTCAAAAAGGCGGAGATCAAAGGACAAAAACGTCACATGAAATTGCAGGAAAAACAAACCC
>JALYQW010000106.1 GCA_030855635.1 Bacteroidota bacterium
TCCTCCAATCGTATTCTGCCACTCAATTTCCTGAGCAAATAAATTTACAGACCGAAAAAACAGTAAAAAAAGGAGAACGATTAATTTTGCTTTCATGGATGTATTTTCAACAAGCTTTATAAAATCGAGGAGGTGTTAAACTTTTAGTCTTTGAATAAAAATTAAAGATATAGAAAAGTAAGGCGGAATATTTATAAAATCAAACATTCTCCTGAAAATGCCATAGGTTTAACCATTCAGCTGTAAAATACAAAAAAGCCCCACATTGCTGTGAGGCCTTTTCAATTAGCTAGTGAACAATTACTTATCCATTTTCGAAGTTTTTGTAACCAGGCTTCGCTGATTGGTTACTACCTGAACAAAATAAATTCCTGCCGCCAAACCATCGGTATTCACATACGCCGAAATCTCGCGGCTGCTGTTTGCAAGAGGCTGTTCTAATACCATCACTCCCGCACTGTTCATGATGCGTATAATTTCGGGAATTTCATTATCATCAGCTACAAATTGCAATGTGAAACTGTTTGTATATGGATTTGGGAACACTTCAAATCCTTTGTTGATTTTCTCAACAGAAGCAACACCCGGTTTTAATTGATCTGATTGAGCAACAATACGGGGAGCAGTATGCAAGGTAATAGAGCAGGGATTAATTCGACCCACAAAAGCACATCCCGAAGGCGCAGTAAAACCGGGTGCTAACACCACTTCATTTCCTGCATAAAACCGAACTTCACCCATCCCTGAAACCGAAACAATATCAACCGTGTTAAAGGTAAATACTTTGTTAATGGCTTGTTTGGTATGGTTACCGGTCGCGGCCGCCACGGTTCCCAGCACCAGTTTATTATAGTCAGGGCTTTGCGCGCCAACGCCTACTGCATGCCATGCATTACCCACCTGGATGGCCTGGTTGCTGCAGCTACCAAATATATCGGAAGCAGCTTCCAGCCATGCATCCCGTGAATCAATGTATTCAGCTGTTCCCCAAAGGTACATGTGAGCAAGAAATGCGATGGCGGATGCATCTTCCCATCCTATTCCATTCACACTGTAAGGTGTTCCAAAATCAGTATAATCGTCACCACCTTCCACCAGCAAATAGAAAAAATGATTCTGTACGCCGCTGTTCGTATGTACGCCGCCGTGATCATTGTCGGTACATCTCGAAGGCGAGTTGTTATAGTTACACCAAAATGTTCCCTGGTACGTATCCGGATTATCCTGATCGTTAGGGTTACTGAAACTTCTTCCCACCGAACCTTTATCTTCACCATGTACCCATGTAGTTGTATCAAATCCCAGGTCGGTAAAGGTTTCCACGATTTCACCGAAGATATCGGCGAATGATTCATCCAGCGCTCCGGATTCATCCGAGTAGTCTAGGTCTGCAGAATAATCATCAACACCGTGCGTGAATTCATGAGCTACAATATCCAATGTTGTGTAAGAATCTGCTCCATCGAGGCCATCGCTGCCATAACCAAAATCAAAATCTTCTTCAAATTCATTGTATTGTGCATTGTTACCTGTCGGATTTCCATTGGCATTTTCAAATTCATACATCACGGTACAATCAATCGAACCGCCGGAATTATCATAACTGTTCCAATTGTAATTATTAAGATGCCATAAGTATGTTTTGCGCATTCCCCAAAGGACCTGCACGCCGTCGCCTGTAGTATATTGAAGTGCCGAATTACCGGTTCCCCAAGTGTTAGTAGAGTTCCAGTTACAAATAGGATCATCGGTTCCTGCACCAAAGTCATCGTTTTCAACTTTAATATCTACACTGCAATCATCCCACAATTCATAATACGATGCATTGTAATCACACCTGCCCTGTACAGAGGTATAAATTTGCTGTGCACCATTCATGGGAGTTTGTACAGTGGTGCCATTGCAATTTAAATTAATTGGAAGTGTATTAATAATTTCTCCCGTAAGGGCACTTACAAAAACATATTTTGAATCGCCGCGCGTAACATTTACTGCAAACTTCCAGCATAACTCATAATCCTGCATCGATTTTTTCGCAGAACCTTTCCGGTACATGTACAACAATTCACCTTTCGGGAAATAAGTCGCCGATACATCTTTTTTCTTGTTTTTTAACCGCTGTTCCGCATCGGGATTTTGCCACCGATACTGTTCAGAAGGTACTGCCTGCAGTGCTGCATCAAAAGCAGCCTGCTCATTAATTTGCGGCGTGCTGCTTCCTGCTAAATTTACAATAACACGTCCGTTCGATTTAATGACAGTTCCCTGCCTGCTGTACACATTCATAACGGCACCGTGCACCTTTACCCCGTTGTAATATTGCTGGAAACGTTGTTGTAAAATACCGGAAGAAGGAGAAGCGTACTCACGGAACTCACGCATTTCATCATTATCGCCAAGTCCAAGTGATTTTTTATGAACGGCGAAAAGTTCCTGTGGTGATAGCTGCAGCTCCTCTTTAAAATGCAGCCAGTTCGTAGACGGATTAGCCTCTGTAATGGCAGAGAGGGCAGTCCGCAAATCCTGGGCCGGCAATGGCAGTTTCATGAAGATGACTCCATAAAGCACCATTGAAAATATTAGTTTAATTTTCATGATTGTAGGAATTTAACTTCATTAATTTTTTAAGGCACCAAGCGCTTTTTTCAGTTCACCGTTTTCTTCACTTAAACGGATGATGTAAAGTGTGAGTTCTTCTACTTTTTCAAGAAGTTTCACCTGCAATTCTCCAACGTTGTATCCGCCTTCAGCAGCTACTGCTTCCGCAGATGGTAATCCCGGAAGATGTTTGTTTTTATCGATATGCGATTTTAATTCTTCCAATGGCATCAATTTATAATCATCAGCGAATACATAATCCGGCCAGTTGGTTTCTAAAGCCACTTTTACTTCTTCACAAATCATTTTACCACCAACCGACAAAATATATCCGCTGGCAGCATCTGTAGTTCCTACACGTAACGTAGAAGCATACGTAGTTCCTGCAAAATAACCTGCCCAGTGATTGGAGGCACCGGAAGAAGATCCATAAATACCATATACGGTATTAGATGAAGTACCCCCGGTAGCTCTTCCGTAAACACCATAGGCATTTCCCGAACCTGCTTCAGCAATACTGTAAACTCCATAATTAGTAGTGCCATTAGATGCAGAAGCCTCAAAAGCCCTGTTAACTCCGGTACCGTTGGCAGTGGTTAGTGTTCCCACAGACATACCGGTAGATAAATTAGTTGCAGTCACATCAAGGCCGTATATGGTTGATGAAGCAGCTCCATAAACCGAAACATCAGCGGCTTTTGAATCAACGGTTGCGCGCACCTGAAAACGTGCTGAAGGTGTTGAAGTTCCAATTCCAACTTTACCGGCACTGCTCATATACATTCTTGTTAAACCCGCTGTTTCAATTCTGAGTGGTGACATTCCTGAAGTGGCATCTACGGATAACATACTTGTTGGACTCTCTGTTCCTATTCCAAGTTGTTTTGAAACATAGGCACGGCCGTAAAAATAACCACCCCAATCATCCGATCCGCTAGCGCTGCCATACACACCAATGTTGATGGAGTTATTTGTTGCAGAACCAAAGATTCCTACATTTTTATCCGTTGCACCGGATGTTCCTGATGGAATGCCGTTGGCGCTTCCATAAACACCATAATGATTTCCACCGGTTTTATTGTTCCTGTTCCAGCCCAGCACACCTGCGCCGAATGAATTGGAAATTTCCATCACACCCAGTACGCCCATGTAATTTAAGGATGCAGGAAGTGCACTAAGGCCTAAAGTTGCTGAATAATAGGTTCCAAGATACCCATTGGCTGTTCCGCCACCTCCGGTAATGTTGCCTCGCGTTGCGGAATAAGGCGCATTCAGAGCGATTATTGTGGGCACTGAAAACGCTGTTGATAACCGGGCGCTTGAAACCGGCGTGATTCCCATACCAATGTAACCACTTGGATTTATAGACATGCGCGAAAGGTTATTGGTTCTGAAGTCCAGCGTTTTTAAATCTTTTGTGCCCAGGAATTGAGAGGAAGAAATTCCGTTATTGCCGGTCACTAACCAGGTTTGGGCGGAAGCAACTCCTGCTAAGGATATTACACATGCCAGGGTAAGAAATAGTTTTTTCATGATATTAGGTTTTTAATTAATAATGCCTCAATAGTACACAGGCCACGCAGAAATTTCGTCAGCCAGTGAGCTAACGGTCGGTGTTTTGAGGGAAAGGTTAAAAAGGGCTCCGATTACCCTGGAAAAGGTGTTGTATCTCTTTAATTTGATTGCTTTGTAATTTTAAAAAAAGGTTGTAACTTCGAATAAACTCCACCTGTCATTACAATATCCCTAATCGTCAGGCAGATTGGTTAAGAAATGGAAAAATGTTACTAAAAACGAATTTGGATTTGGAAACGATTTAGCTGTAGGATGCTATTTTGTAAAAATATATGGTT
>JALYQW010000097.1 GCA_030855635.1 Bacteroidota bacterium
GCTACATCTTTAACTGCAATTTATACACCTTCACCTGCTGATATCACAGCAACAACTGTAACACTTACATTAACAACTAACGATCCTGTTGGAACTTGTAACGCGGTGAGTGATGCAATGGTGTTGAGTATTAATCCGACAGCAACGGTTAGTGCAGGTTTAGACGCAACGATTTGTTCCGGCAACATGATTACTTTAGCTGGTGCCCGTGGTGGCAGCGCGACTTCGTCAACCTGGACCACCTCCGGAACCGGAACTTTTAATAATAGTTCGGTGCTTAATGCGACTTATACACCTACAGTAGCTGATGTAAATTCTGGCTCTGTTATCTTGACCTTAACTACTAACGATCCGACTGGACCTTGTTCTTCGGTGAGCGATACGATGTTGTTGACTATAAATCAAGCCGCAACTGTTAATGCCGGAGTGGATGCAACAATTTGTTCGGGAACAACTTTTACTTTGGCAGGAACACGTGGCGGAAGCGCAACTTCTTCAACTTGGACAACATCCGGTACAGGAACTTTTAATGATGTTACTTCTTTAACTGCCATTTATACAGCATCAGCAGCTGACATTACTGCGACAACAGTGACACTTACATTAACAACTAACGATCCCGTTGGAACATGTAACGCAGTGAGTGATGCGATGGTGTTAACTATTAATCCGACTGCAACCGTCAGCGCCGGCATTGATGAAACTATTTGCTCGGGAGCAACTTTTACTTTATCAGGAACACGCGGTGGAAGTGCAACAACATCAACATGGTCAACATCTGGAACCGGAATTTTCAACGATGCTACTTCATTAAGTCCGACCTACACACCTTCCAATTCAGATATAACATCCGGATCGATATTTTTAATACTCACCTCCAACGACCCTCCCGGGCCTTGTCAGTCAGTTGCTGATACATTGATTTTAAATATAAATTCCACGGCAACAGTAAGTGCAGGAATGGATGCAACAATTTGCTCAGGCACAACTCTAACTTTGACAGGCACCATTGGCGGAAGTGCAACCACTTCAACATGGACAACAACCGGTACGGGAACTTTTGATGATGCAACTTCACTATCTGCAATTTATACCCCTTCAGCAGCTGACATTACAGCAACAACGGTAACACTTACATTAACAACCAATGATCCGGTAGGAACTTGTAACGCTGTGAGTGATGCGATGGTGTTGACTATTAATCCCTCTGCAACTGTTAATGCAGGTAGCGACACAACCATTTGTCAAGGCAGTACCTTACAATTAACAGCTATCCGAGGTGGAAGTGCTCTAATTTCTTCCTGGGTGACCTCAGGCAGCGGCCTTTTTGATGATGCATCATCTCTGACTCCTATTTATACACCATCACAAACTGATATTACTGCAGGTAATGTATTTTTAATTATTACTACCAATGATCCTTCAGGACCTTGTTCCGCAGCATCCGATTCAATAACACTCACAATAAATGAAATCGCCGTTGTAGATGCAGGTGCTGATGCAGTTATATGCGCCGGAAATGCATATGCACTTACCGGGATAATGAATGGCAGCACCACATCAGTCTTATGGACCACAAGTGGATCCGGAACTTTCAGTGATGCTTCATTGTTGTCACCAACATACACCCCTTCAGCGGGAGATGCACTCTCGGGTTCGGTTACACTCACAATATCAACCAATGATCCTGTTGGTCCATGTGATGCAGTAAGTGATGAAATGACGCTTTTGATTAACGGAACCAGTGCCGCTTTTACATATGATAATACAAGTTACTGCCAGGGTGTAACTGATCCAATTGCCGTAATTACCGGTACTGGTGGTGGCAATTTTTCAGCCGGTGCAGGACTTGTTTTTGCAAATTCCACAACAGGACAGGTTGATTTATCTGCAAGCAATTCAGGAACTTATACAATCACTTACACATCACCGGGAACCTGCTTCACTACAAATGATTTTATCATATCCATCATCGAGGAAGATGATCCATCATTCAGTTATACTTCAGGAACCATTTGCCAGTCAGCTTCAAATCCTGTTGCAAATATCACAGGAACACCTGGCGGTTTATTTTCAGGTCCGACGGAAATTATTTTTTCAAATTTTACAACCGGTGAAATTGATCTGATGGCAAGTACAGCAGGCGGTCCGTATACCATCACCTATACTACTTCTGGAACTTGTACACAAACGGCTTCCATAGGAATAACTATTGCTTCCTCATTTGAAGCGGATTTTAATTATTCTGCTACTACATTTTGCCAGGCAAGTAGCAATCCGATTCCGGCATTCATTTATCCTGCCAGTGCAGGAACCTTTACAGCATCGCCATCAGGATTAATTTTTGTGAATGTAAACACGGGAGAAATAAATCTGGTTACAAGTGCTCCCGGAACTTATGTAATTACCAATGAGATTCCAGCATCAGGGGGATGCCCAGGAGTTGTATCAACTGATACCATCATCATAAATGAAACAGCCACAGTATCGGCAGGTGTGAATGTATCAATCTGCCAGGCAAGCACTATCACCTTGTCGGGAAGTATGGGCGGATCATCAACTGCCGTCAGCTGGACTTCATCAGGAACAGGAAGTTTTGATGATGCAGCACTGTTAAATGCCACTTACACACCATCAATAGCCGATCAGGATTCAGGTAGTGTTTTATTAACCCTTACATCAACCGACCCTGATGCAGGCGGACCCTGTACTAACGCTTCGGCGAATATGATTTTAACAATCGATGTTCCTGCAATTGTAAGTGCGGGTCCTGATATGGTAATCTGCCAGGGATACTTTGTTGCTTTAACAGGAATAAGAAGTGGAAGTGCCTCGTCATCTGTATGGTCAACTTCAGGAACAGGAACTTTTAACAGCACTTTATCCTTATCACCGATATATACACCTTCAGCAGCAGATATTGCCGCAGGAACAGTTACACTAACCATTACCAGTGATGATCCTGTCGGACCATGTCTTCCTGTCAGTGATGACATGATCGTTACCATAAACAAATTTGCATTTTCAATTGCGGGACCTGCAGCAACAATATGTGCGGGAAGTTTACACACCTTATCGGGAAGTATTGGCGGAAGTGCAACAGGCCTTACCTGGACAACTTTTGGATCAGGCACTTTCGATAATGATACTATTCCGAATGCTACTTATACACCATCGGCCGGGGACATACTAAATGGTAGTGTAACGCTTTTGATTACGACTAATGATCCCGACGGAACCGGGCCTTGCGGACGAGGATCTTCTGCAACAACTCTCACTATCAATCCTGCTGCTGTAGTTGCCGCAGGAACTGATACTATAATATGTTCAGGAAACACAATAACCCTTGCCGGAAGTCAAAGTGCTGAAGTTTCATCAGTATCATGGAGCACTTCTGGAAGCGGCTCATTTGATAACAACACGTTGCTTAATGCTACCTACACGCCTTCAGCAACTGATATTAATTCAGGATCCGTAACACTTACTCTGACTAGCAACAATCCGGCAGGACCATGTGATGCAGCGACAGATTCCATGATTTTACAAATAAATGCTGCACCAATGGCTAACGCTGGGGCAGATGTGATAATTTGCTCAGGAACAAGCTACCAGCTTGCAGGAAATATAGGAGGCAGTGCAGCCACTGCTACCTGGTCAACAAGCGGCACAGGTGTTTTTGATGATGCTTCTACATTGAATGCCACTTATACTCCTTCAGCAACTGATATCATTTCAGGTTCTGTTGTACTTACTTTAACTTCTGACGATCCTGATGGTACCGGGCCGTGTTCCGCAGCTATGAATTCAATGTTACTAACTTTCAATCTAACAAGTAACGCTTCTATTACTTATGCTTCGGCGGATGTATGTTCAGGCCAGCTGAACCCTGTTCCTGTAATAGCAGGCACCACGGGAGGAGCATTTTCAGAAACTAGCGGAAATATTATTTTTGTATCAACACTTACCGGGGAAATTGATTTGCAGGCAAGTGTGATTGGAGGTCCTTATGAAATAATTTATACATCTCCCGGAACATGTTTTGGAACCAGCACTTTTGATTTAACTATTCATGCTCCTGGTGATGCATCATTTGGCTATGCAACCGGAACATTCTGTCTTAATGCTGCCAACCCGATTCCGGTAATAAACGGCACTCTTGGAGGAACATTCAGCAGTACTGACAGCAGTGTTGTAATCGATTCAGGGACCGGTGAAATTGACCTGGTCAACAGTGTATCGGGAACTTATACCATCAGTTATGTAACAAATGGAACTTGCTCCGACACCGCGAATGTTTCTATAACAATTACTGATTCACCTGATGCGAACTTTAGCTATAACATTTTTTATTGCGAAGGTGATGTTAATCCACTTCCGGTATTTGCTTCAGGAACCAGCGCTGGAGTTTTCAGTGCATCGCCTTCCGGACTCTACTTTATAAATACGTCTACTGGCGAAATCAATCTCTCCTCAAGCACACCAGGCACTTATACCATAACAAATTATATTGCTGCATCAGGCAGTTGCGATTCTGCTTATGCAATCAAAACCGTAACAATAAATGAAAGAGCAAGGGTATTGCCTTTAGTGCATGACACAATTTGCGCCGGAAGTGATGTACTACTAACGGTGATCCCTATGGGAAGCACAACAAGCATCACCTGGAGCACCTCCGGAAGCGGAACCTTTGATGATGTAAATTCTTTGAACCCGGTTTATACACCATCCGGTTCAGATATCACTACTGGAATCATAAATTTATACATTGTTACCAATGACCCGGATAGTTCCGGGCCGTGTGCCCCTTCCGGTAGTTACATGACGCTAACGATACTCCCGGTAATTACGGTTGATGCCGGTTCAGATATTTCCGTGTGTAATAACCAATCCTCTGTAATGCTGAACGGTGTAGTTACCGGCGGTATTTTGTCCACTATCTGGTCAACCTCAGGTACTGGTGCTTTCACTCCTGCCGACACCTTGCTGAATGCAACATATAATTTCAGCAATGCCGATAGTCTTGCAGGCAACGTAACTTTATACTTAACAGCTCCCACAACAAACAGTTGTTCTGTATTATTGGATTCAATGTCAATAGAATTAACTCCTTTAAATCTTGTGTCAGCAGGAAATGATACCATCATTACCATTTCAAATCTTACAGTCCCACTAAACGGGTCAATAAACGGCAGTGCCGCTAACGGAATATGGAGTACTTCAGGAACAGGTTCATTTGTGCCTGATGATACCACTTTGAATGCTATGTATGTACTAAGTAGCAATGATAGTCTAGCCGGTAGTGTAATGTTAACACTCACATCAACAGGAACGTGTGGGGGAAGTGACAGCCTATTGGCTACTGTTAATTCGAATCCCATACTTGTTAATTCGGGGATTGATCAATCCGTTTGCATTGGAAATAACATAGCACTCAATGGAATAATAACCTATGCTTCTGGTGGAGAATGGACAACAACAGGAGATGGCACTTTTATTCCTGATGTGCTGTCATTAAACGCATTTTATATTCCAGGAAGCAGTGATAGCATTACAGGAACCGTTGCGTTAATTCTAACCTCAACCGGAAATGGAATTTATACACCTGTATCCGATACCACTGTTCTTTCCATTCATTCGCTTCCACAGGCAAATTTCAATTATGCAGCAACATGTAACCAACCTGTTTCTTTTACCGATGCATCGGTTATTGCGAATGATTCCTTGACGGGATGGAATTGGGATTTTGGTGATGGTAACATTTCAACTTTACAGAATCCAATTCATAACTATACCTCCTCCGGAAGTTACACCGTAAATCTGACTGTAACTTCATCTAACGGATGTGAAAATAGCACCACACAAAATATTGGTATAAACCCGGTTCCTGAAGCATTGTTCACTTTTCTGGCTGGCTGTTTGAATGATTCAACTTTGTTTACCGATCAATCAACTATATCAACCGGTAGTATTAATTCCTGGAATTGGGATTTTGGGGACGCAACTAATGATTCCACACAACATCCGCAACATCTCTTTTTATCCTCAGGAATATTTAATGTCACACTTACCGTGGTAACCGATTCTGGTTGTGTGGCTTCATTTACTGATTCCGTAACAATATCTCCTTTACCAATAGCTGATTTTTCATATTCTGGAACTTGTACTGACAGTACTTTCTTTACGGATGCATCTTCATTGATAGGTAATGCAATTACATCGTGGAGTTGGAATTTTGGTGATGGAACAACATCCACCATTCAAAATCCCGTACATCAATATGCCCTTTCCGGGAATTATATCACCACTTTAATAGTATACTCAGCGACCGGATGTTCCGACACTATAAGCAAAAACGTTAATATTAATCCTCAACCGGTAGCGACTTTTACATCCGGCGGAAGTTGCTTAAGTGAGTTGCTAAGCTTCACAGATAACTCTTCCATTACCTCAGGATCTATTACATCATGGAATTGGGATTTCGGTGATGGAGGCTTCAGTAATATCCAAAACCCCGTTCATCAATATGCTGTTGCAGGAACTTATCCTGTACTATTAACCATTGTCTCCGATTCGGGATGTACAGCTTTTATAAGTCAAAATATCTTCGTAGCTGCTCAACCTGCAGTCGGTTTTAGTTTCACAGGCAACTGTGAAGGAACTGTAACCTTTACCGATAGTTCTTTTGTCAATGGTGATGTGATTACAAACTGGAACTGGTCTTTTGGTGATGGCGCAACGTCCCTGTTACAGCACCCGGTGCATCTTTATTCAACATCAGGAAATTACACAGTTACCTTGATTATAACTTCTGCGTCAGGATGCATGGACTCACTGTCACAAAATATGACGATAAATCCTGTTCCGGTATCGGATTTTAGTGCTTCAATAAATTGCACTTTAGTAAACTTTACCGATAATTCAAGTATCTCAACAGGTTCGATAACTTCATGGACCTGGGATTTTGGTGATATGAATACCAGCCAGGTCCAGCATCCTGCTCACCAATACACCAATGGTGGAGTTTATCTGGTAACATTAACAGTAAGTTCTGATTCAGGCTGCACTGCGATCTTTGCGGACAGCGTTTCTGTTTCACAATTACCGGAAGCGGCATTTAATACTACTGGAAATTGTACCAATCAAATATTTTTTACAGATGTTTCAGTAATTGGCAGTAATAATATCGTCTCATGGTATTGGAATTTTGGTGATGGAAGTAACTCAATAATTCAAAATCCATCACACACATTTGGCAATACTGGTTCCTATAATGTGACTTTAATTGTGACAACTCTATCAGGATGTATAGATACCGTTATTCAACCTGTTTCCATAAATCCGATTCCCGTAGCGTCGTTCGGAACGATTGTTATCTGCAATACTGTTTCCTTCAGCGACAACTCAACAATTTCACAAGGAACCATTTCGTCCTGGAACTGGGACTTTGGAGACAACACGGCCAGTCAGTTAGCTCAACCCATTCACCAATACACTTTACCGGGAAATTATACTGTTAATCTGACCGTAACATCAGACTCAGGCTGCACAGCTACCTATAACGGTAGCGTTACAATAAATCCTTTACCAATTTCCGGTTTTAATTATGTTGTTAACTGTTTCAATGAAGTATCATTTAATGACACATCAATTGTTGCAGGAGGAAACCTGGTATCATGGAACTGGAATTTAGGAGACGGATCTGCTTCCACTGCTCAAAATCCGGTTCACTCCTATTCCAGCGAGGGATCTTATGGTGTGACACTGGTGATTACAGATATCAATGGTTGCACGAACCAATCATCAGCCACAATTATTATCAACCCATTGATCAACGCTGATTATGCACCCGGTGGTGGAACACATTATATTAATGAGCCAATTAATTTCAATGATCAGTCTACCGGAGCCGTATCGTGGTTTTGGAACTTTGGCGATGGTTATACATCGAATGATCAGTTCCCATCTCATGCATTTTCAAATCCGGGAACCTACAATGTAACATTGAATGTAATAAATACTTCCGGATGCCTGGATTCAGTTTCATATGAATTTGAAATTATTGAAGAAACCATTCCGCTTCCAGGTGGAACCATTGCTGTTCCTACTGCATTCACGCCGGATCAAGATGGTCATAATGACATTTTATATGTCAGGGGCGGACCCTTTGTGAAAATGGATTTCAGGGTCTTCAATGAATGGGGAAATGAATTGTTTCGCTCCACCAACCAGTCAGCCGGTTGGGATGGGACTTACCAGGGTGAAAAGCAACCTTTAGGAATTTATATATGGACACTTACAGGAACAACCGTTACGAATGATTCTGTAAAAATGAAAGGTGATGTAACAATACTAAAGTAAACAATCACTTTGGTTTTGATGAATGAATTGTTATAAGTTAATTAAGAATAAAATGAATGTTTTCATCTCAAAAATTGTTTGTTTCTTCACTCTGGCAGTGATGCTGCTGCAATTCGAAAAAACATATTCCCAAGACTTTCATTTATCGCAATATGATGCGGCAAGTTTATACTTAAATCCGGCACTCACAGCCGCTTATTTTAAGGACAAAGTTGATTATCGTGTGTATGCTGACTATCGTTCACAATGGAAGTCGGTTTCCGGAAATCCGTTTACGACTTCCTATCTTGCCTTTGATATGGTTCAAAAACGATTTGGCGTAGGCGGATACCTGATTAACAATCACGCCGGAAGCGGAGGGTTTAATACATTTAACTTTTTGTTATCCGGATCTTACCAGATCATTGAGGGTAGTAACAATCCACACTTCTTATCAGTAGGTTTACAAGCCGGTATACTCAACAAAAGTTTCAATCCTGATAAATTTTTATTCGACAGCCAGTATTCCGGCACATCGTCCAGTGGTTTTGATGAAACCCTTTCCAGCGATGAGGTATTTAACAAAACCAGTCTTTTAAAGTTTGATGCCAACATGGGAGTCTATTATAAGTTTAAAGAAAAACATAATAATTTTCATCCATTTGCTGGCTTTTCCCTGTTTCACGTTACTATGCCCAACGAATCTTTTACTGATGAGAAACATCGATTACCTATTCGTTATGTTTTAAATGGTGGAAGTGATATTCAGTTAAACGAAAGTTTTAAAATAATTCCTTCTGTATTATTTATGATGCAACAGAAAGCACAGGAACTAAATATGGGCGTAATGGGATTTTATAACATCAGAGATACCAAATATGATGTATTGCTGGGACTCAATTATCGGCTTGAAGATGCCTTTATTATTCAATTTGGAATCAAGCAGGATGGTCACATTTTCAGAGTCAGCTATGATATAAACACCTCTTACCTGAATCAATTTTCGGGAAACAAGGGAGGAATTGAGTTTTCCCTAATTTTTTCAGGCCGGCGCAAGCAACCTATTTTCCAGTTTTAATTTTAAATGAAAAGTAATTCCGGGCTCAATTACCGGTAGAAATAGTTGAATGAGGGAACAGCTCATGAATTTTTTTTATTAATGAATTTCCTGGGAAGTAAATTGAATTTTTCTGTAGAATCATTTAAAAATCAACGCCTTTTGCTCTTTTCTTATTCAGATTTCTAATATTATTTTTATAGAAATATCGAATATATTAAAATAATTGCCGGGAACTATCGGAAGTCAGATAATTACCGTATTATTGCCCCCACAACCAGTAGCTGATAACTGTCAAACAGGGCGATTCCGAAAAGCCACATGAGTAGGAATAACCAAAATATTATTTAATCTCATGCGCTTTAGTCACTTTGTAATTCTCATTTCCAGTTGTTCAATGCTTCTAACATCTTGTAAAGATGATAAAGATGAAGATCCGGTGCCAACAAATGTTCTTTGTGATGGTAAAGGGTCTCTGAGTTTCATGCCACTTTCCTTGGATAACAAGTGGATCCTCACTACACCAGGCAATACTGTTTCATTGGAAGTGATTGATACACTCACGGATGCTAATATAAAATATTATAATGTTTCATCAAGTCTGGGAGGAGCAGCATCATATAGTCAGTATCCAAATGGAGATGTAAAACGATTTGAATTCAGCTCTGGCGATGACGTGTTACATGTGCCTTTCAATCCCACAGTTGGACAAACCTGGCAGTATCAGGTTGATAATTTTACTTCCCGTAAAGTTGTTGGTATTAATGAAACTGTTGTAACAGGTTCGTGCACCTACACAGGATGTGTGAAGATTCAGTCGTTTCAAACAACAACATTAAAAAGAACCGAATATTTTAAAAGAGGAGTCGGGTTGGTTAGCACTGATATGATCGGTGCCGGAATAGTTACCAAATTGGCTGCAGTTACGCTCAACTGATTATTTCATTATGATAAAAAACCCTGTCAGGAACTATCTGGCAGGGTTTTTTATTGCTTAACGGACTTTATAAATTCGATTAAAAAAATCGGTATCAATAATTTTACGTTGCTCCAAAAAATTTTCAAGTATCCCTCTCCTTAAAGTATCTCAGATAACTTCATTTATTTAGAATAAGTTAACGACTCTAATGCTGATAAATTCTTTTGAAATTTTGCATCTTACTCCACAGGTTTGAATTACAAACAGCGTTAGTGCTTCTCTTTTCTTCATCTGCATGGTAACCAATTCACACAAATTGAAAATACTTTACCAGTTTAATATTCAATTATTGACCATGGGTCGTAATCGTTCATCTTTACTGCGTAAATCAAGACCACCTTCATATATGGATTTCAGATTAACAAAATAAAAAGACCAACCGGAGGAACAACCAAGGCGTATATCCAGTTTGGATTTATCATCGGTGGGTATGTTTGTCTGGGTTAGTTCCACAACAGTATGATCATATTGCTCTGAAAAAGTAACATCAACATAACATTGTCCGGCAAACGTAAAACGAAAATGATCTTTTCCATTAGCAATCAAAACAGCACCTCTTTCCGTTTCATCATATAAGTACCAGGTCCATTCATAACTCATGTCAGCCCCGGCAGCGCCCTGCTTTTCCAAAATCTTTCCATTTTCATCAATAAAATCAGCCGTTTTCAAAAACCACTTTTCCAGTTCAGCTGATTGCGTCCAGGCATCATACAGCGTTTGCACCGACGCTTTAATGGCAATACGCTTGGTGAATTGAGTCCAGTCAAAATTTTGCATGTTTCTATTTCATAAAGTCTGTATGGTAAATATAGAAGATTAAACAGATAATTGCAAAAAAACAAATTCATTAAACTTAAAAACTAATTAGTGTGCAAATTTTCCCACCCTACACATAGTCTACTCCAAAAAATATATTTCGAAACCATAATTCAAAAACCGGGTCTGCAAATTCATAACCTTTTTCCAATTCCAGAATAATATCCCTTTCGATAAGACTCCGTTTATTCTTTATGACGTTGTTGGGAGTGCCTAATGAGTAAACTGTCATCACATGGGTACTTGTTAACTGGAACTCTCCTTTACTCACGGCCTTAAGCATGTTAACTTGTGTGGTACTTAATGATTCAATTTCTTTTTGAAAAAGCGGACTGTTTGTTTGAATGACTTCTTCCAAAGCTTTTTGCACATCCTGAGAAGTTGCCTTTTTATTTGTCAGGTTCCAGGTATAATTGGATAGTTGCTGTACATACCAGGAATGATTTTTCATTGCGACCGGGATTTTGGAGGCAGTATTTTCGTCAATCAATTTGCCCGATGCTTCAAATGACTTAACAATATAATCGACCCATTTGGATTGTTCAATTTTAGGAAGCATCATCATATCTCCAAACCGGTAAAAAGGTTTGGAGGGATTATCAAAAATTTCCTCCATCATATGCCTCTTACTACCATACAGGCAGTAGGTCACAGATTTCTGCCGCTGCCAAATCGCACGCATCTTTTTTTCCAGCAATTCATATTCAGGAAATGAGGACAAATTTTGAAATTCATCAAGACAGATGATCAGTTTGATTCCCTTTTTGATGGCAAGTGTTTCAGGGAGATTAAGAATTTCATCATTGTGTTTTTTTAATTCCTCCAAGTCAAAACTGATACTGAACTCAGTAAATGGATCGGGGCCAAGACTGATTTTGGGTATGATCGCTTTAAACAATTCCTTTGCATCGCGGATTCGCTCCTCCCATTTATCCGAAGCCGCTTTCAGTACCTCTCTGGCAAAAATTTCCAGAAACTCCTTTTCCGATCCTACTGTGAAAAGATCAATGACAACCGTACGGTAGGGCTTGTGTTTTTTGTCTATAATATTTACTACCCTTTCTACCAAAGAGGACTTTCCCCACCTTCTTGGTGAAAGAATCAGTGTGTGATTTCCTTGTAGCATGTTTGATAAGAGCCGGTCCAATTCCTGCACTCTATTAGTAAAGTGTTGATTACTAACTATTTGTCCGTATTTAAAAGGCGAAGGCTTCATAATTATACTATCTGGTAATTTACTCAATGGTAATATACTCAAAGGTATAAAATATTTTAACTTTATGGTATAGGTAATCTGTATTGGGGGGGATCTTAAAAAGAAAATTATTTGCCCTGGCTTTACTGCAGTTTAAATCAAAGAATTACCAGCAGAAATAATCTTGGTGCATGCAAAGTATGCTTAGAAGGAATGCCGTTAGTATAATTCATCAACTTAAATTTTATCAATACTTCTTAATGATTTCATCCTCAACGGGTGTTTTAATGTCAATTACATCCTGTGAAATATCATTGGGAATAGTCATCGATAAAACATAGTGTGCAATTTTCCAGTTGTTATTCTCTTTAATCAGTACACCAGATCCGCGGCAAATTTTCATCTGAGTATTTAGCAATTCATCAAACCATGCGATATTCCCCGACTCATCGAAATAAATATTGCGGTCAAGTCCGGTAAAATTCCAAGCCTTTCCTTTATCAAAAAACGGCTTTGACCAAACCATAAAATCCTTCTTAACCCAGTTTTCAGTTGCATCAGTGCCTATATAAATTGCATCATCAGTCATTACACTAAAATAATTTTCAAAATCCGCCTTTGCTGCCGCCAGGTGCCATTCGTCCAAAAGAGTATTTATTACTTTTTTCTGATCATCCAAATCCTGCCTCGAATTGCTGTCGCCTTGGCAACCAAAAAATAAAATACAAATAAATAACAGATAATATTTCATGAACGTTAAGATTTTTAAGATTTAAAAGTAAACAAAATCCTTAAAGTTCTAACAACAGTTCTAATTAATGATAAATTTTTACAAATGACATACTTGTGCATTCCAATCCTGCAAACCGGCTATTGATTCTGCCAGCAGTTTGCGATGACAATGATTATAGTCGCCTTCAAAACAGGTGAGTGCAATCCGTCCATATTCTTTCATCAAATTGAATCAAAAGTTCAGGTGGGATCATCCAGTGGCATAAACTGCGTTTCAGTTTTTTTTAGGGCCATTTAATATCCTGTCATAAATCCGAAGCAATACTAACCGGTTTTCTGTAAAACTTACACAGGAATATAACTCCAAGTGTCATTCTTCGTTATTATATTTGTAGAATAGCGAACATGACTTCCAATAACTATCAGGTCCTTATTACAAAACTGGATGAATTCATCCGGAAATACTATAAAAATCAACTCATTAGAGGGGCTCTTTATGTATTTGCCGCGCTTCTGGGAGCTTGGCTGGTATTTACCAGTCTGGAATATTTCGGCCATTTCGGCACCACTGTCCGAACTATCCTGTTCTGGAGCTTTATTGCAGCAGCCGCCTTTTCCCTTTGGCGACTGGTGCTAACCCCATTGTTTCACCTTAACCGATTGGGCAAAATAATTTCCCATGAACAGGCTGCCTTCATCATCGGCACCCATTTTACCAATGTAAAGGATAAATTACTGAATACCCTCCAGTTAAAAGCTGAATCGGATCGTCAGGGCAATAATAACCAATTGCTCCTTGCCGGGATCGAACAAAAAATTGAGGAACTCAAACCCGTATCATTTGCATCAGCAATCGATTTGCGGAATAACCGGAAGTATGTGAAATATGCTGCTGTTCCGCTGGCTGTTTTCCTGGTATTAGTTTTCGCGGCCCCCAGCCTGCTTATTGATGGCAGCGAACGGCTGATGAAACACACCACTCATTTTGAAACTCCCGCCCCTTTTAATTTTAAAATAGAGAATGAAGATCTCACCGCGGTTCAAAGCGAAGACTTTCTCCTTGATGTTAAAGTTGATGGCAATGTAGTACCTAACGATGTTTATATAGAAATTGACGGAAACCAGTTTCGTCTTGATAAAGAGAATCGAGTAAATTTCAACTACACTTTTCGAAATATACAAAAGTCCACTTCTTTTCACTTATTCGCTGATGGTTATACTTCACGTGAATACACCCTTAAAGCAATCCCTAATCCTTCTGTATTAAATTTTAATATCTCGCTGGTTTATCCTGCCTATACCGACCGTCAGCCGGAAACACTAAGCAACACTGGGGATTTAACGATTCCTGCCGGCACCAGGGTGAAATGGGAATTCAATGCCCGCAATGCTGATGAACTGGAACTCGAATTTCGTGACACTTCATATACTTTGAAGGCTACCGATAATCTTTTCGTATACTCACGCAGCTTCGCAAAAAGTTCGGCCTACCTGGTTAAACCTTCCAATGAATTCATGGAAAGCAAGGAGCCGATGGAATATGCGGTTAATGTGATTCCTGATTTGTATCCAACCATTCAATCGGAACAGCAACAGGATTCCATGAGCAGTCAGTTGTTGTACTTCAAAGGAATGATCCGCGATGATTATGGCTTCAGCAAACTGGCCTTCAGTTACCGCTTTATAAAAACTTCAGAAGAAAACCTGCGCAACAAGGGTATCCATACCGAAGTGCTTTCGATAAATAAAAACGCCAACCAGGATCAGTTTTTTCATTCCTGGAACATGCAGCAACTGATGGTAGAACCCGGCGAAGAAATTGAATATTATTTTGAGGTTTGGGATAATGATGGGGTTAATGGTGCTAAATCGGCGCGTACACAATCTATGATCTTCAGAGCACCTTCTTTAAAGGAATTGGCCGAGAATGCGGATAAAAACGCCGATAAGATGAAGTCGGATCTTGAAAAAAGTATTCAGCAAAGTAAGAAACTTCAAAAAGACATGAGCGACATTGCACGCGACATGCTGGAAAAGAAAAACCTGAATTATGATGACCGCAAAAAAATTGAAGATGTATTAAAACAGCAGCAACAATTAGAGCAGCAGGTTGAAGATCTGAAGAAACGGAATCAGCAAAATAATACAAAAGAAAATGAATACCGTCGCAACAGCGAACAAATAATGGAGAAAAAGCAGAAGCTCGATGAACTGTTCGAGAAGCTGATGAGTGAAGAAATGAAAAAACTAATGCGCGAACTTGAAAAACTTCTTGCTGAACTTGATAAGGAACAGGTGAAAGAGATGGTTGACAAGATGAAGCTGGATCAGAAAGATCTGGAGAAAGAACTTGACCGCACCCTGGAGTTATTCAAGCAACTGGAAGTAGAACAAAAACTGCAGGAAGCTATTGACAAACTGGATGAATTATCAAAGGAACAGAAAAGTCTGGCGAAAAAAACCGAAGAAGATAAATCCGCCACCGAAGAAATTAAAAAAGATCAGGAAGAACTGAATAAGGAATTCGAAGACCTGAAAAAGGAAATGTCCGAATTGCAGAAAAAAAATGAGGAACTGGAAAACCCTCAGGAAATAGACGACAATAAAGAGGAGATGGAAGACATCGATAAGGATATGGAGGAGAGTGAAAAGCAACTCGGTGAAAAGCAATCGAAGAAAGCAGGTAAATCGCAAAAAAGTGCCGCTGAAAAAATGGATCAGCTTTCGCAGAAGATGAAGCAGCAACAACAACAACAGGACGAGGAACAGGCTGAAGAAGATATGCAGGCTCTACGCGCGTTACTTGAAAACCTGATTCGTTTTTCGCTCAACCAGGAAGGCCTTATGGAAGAATTAAAGTCTATTGATGTTAATAATCCACGCTTTACAAAACTCGCTCAACGTCAGCGGGAATTAAAAGATGATGCCAAAGTTCTTGAAGATTCTTTATTCGCATTAAGTAAACGTGTGGTTCAGATAAGTTCTATTGTTAATACTGAAATTGCTGCAATTAATGATAACATTGGTAAATCAATCGCGCATTTGCAGGACCGTTATGTTCCTCAGGCACGTAGTGAACAACAATATGTAATGACTTCAGTAAATAATCTTGCCCTTATCCTCACCGAAGCCTTTGATCAGATGCAGCAGCAACAGCAACAACAACAGCAACAGAAAAAAGGTAATGGCAATTGTAAGAAACCCGGCAGCGGTAAACCTTCTCCATCCGCAGAGCAGGCCCGGAAAATGCAGGAAAAAATAAATGAGCAGATGAAAGCGCTTAAGAAAAAGATGGAGGGACAGCAAAAAGGTGAAGGAAAGAAAAAAGGTGGTGGGGAAGGTTCAAGTGGCATGAGTGAAGAACTTGCACGTTTAGCTGCTCAACAGGAAGCCTTGCGGAATGAATTGCAAAAACTCAATAATGAAGAAAATAAAGATGGTCAGGGATCATTAGGAAATCTCGATAAAGTGGCCAAGCAAATGGAGGAAACCGAAAAAGACCTGGTGAACAAACGAATTACACAGGAAACTATTAACCGCCAAGAAGAAATTTTAACCCGTTTACTCGAAAGCGAAAAAGCTGAAAGGGAACGTGAACAAGACGAAAAACGCCAGTCGAACGAGGGCCAGGACAACCAGTTCCGCAATACCGGTCAGTTCGAAGAATATAAAAAGTTGAAAATGAAGGAAGTAGAATTATTAAAAACCATTCCTCCCGGATTAAATGCATTTTATAAAAACCTGGTAAATTACTACTTTCAAACCCTCGAAAATTGAGTACCGTATGACCAGCTCCACCAAATTCACGAACACCCTGGAAATTGTTTCCCAACCTCAAAGCATTAACATCATTGAAAAAGTGATTGATGATTTGAAAAATGAATATGACATCCATGAGGATTCGTATGGAAATATTTTAGTCGCCGTTACCGAAGCGGTAAACAATGCCATCATCCATGGAAATGGTTGTGATCCATCAAAACAGGTTAAAGTAACTTATGAAGTGGATGGCGACCGTATTATGTTTACAGTAACTGACCAGGGATCGGGCTTTGATTATTATAACTTACCCGACCCCACTGCTCCGGAGAATCTTGAAAAACCAACCGGTCGTGGTGTATTTCTAATGAAACATCTTGCCGACCAGGTAATTTTTTCTGACAACGGTAAAATGGTAGAGCTTTATTTCAAAACCCATAACGATACCCTTGCGTAAAAAAGCATAGGTTTAAAAGTGCGTTTATTTACTGCTGATATCCTTTTTAAAAGTGTTTCAGTGAAGTTGAGCAACCCTCCGGAATTAATATTTATCAATCGCACATAAGCCGTTACTTGTTTCATGTGACCAGGGGCGGAGTGTTCTAACGATTCAATTTCAATCAGCACTTTTGAGTTTATTATCAACAATAACCAAATGCCGGAAGCGCCCATCAATTTTTTTTCAGAAGATGTTTCATACCTTCTAAAAAATAAAATCCGACTTCGTTTCTGGCTTGAAAAATGCGCTTTCGCAGAGAAGAAAAAGATAGGCACATTAAATTATGTTTTTTGCAGTGACCTTTACCTAAAGAAAATTAATAAGCGTTTTCTGGATCATAATTACTTTACGGATATCATTACTTTTCCCGATTCCGAACCTGCTAAAAATAGGGTAGGTGGCGATATCTTTATCAGCATTGACCGTGTTAAAGAAAACTCACTTGCATATAACGCTACCTTTTCAAAAGAACTTCATCGTGTAATGGTTCATGGATTGCTTCACTTATGCGGCTATGAGGACAAAACTGATCAGCAGCAAAAAAAAATGCGGAAAATGGAAGATTATTATTTGCAACAACTCGACTCCTGATATAAAATATCCCCACCGCAAGCAGCAGGGTATCAATAATGCAATATTTTATCTATTGGCCCCAGGTAGCATTGTTCAAATAACATGTTTCTGAATATTTCCGTGGCTGTTTAAAATCTTAAGGTGTTTCAAAAACCGTAACAAAAAAAACCCTGCGGTTCGTGCAGGGGTTACAAAATTGAAAAGGGGGAAGAGTTAAATGATCTGGCGTTGTCGAGCCATCTCCAGCATAATTACGGGATTGGATGCATTCAGTTTTTTGTTAATGTTTTTGCGGTGTGTAACAACAGTGTGTTTACTGATGTGCAGTTCCTCTGCGATAACGGAATTGGTCTTCCCGGTAGCTACTAATTTGATGATTTCAATTTCCCTGACAGTCATGGTTGTAGTGTTTAGCATCCAAAAGTGCACGATAGCCCTATTCCCATCAATGGTCAAATGTCATGATATATCCCGTCAAAAAGGGATTAAAATCATTAGAATTCATGAGAGACCAATTGACCGGAATTGGGTCACATACTAACAAAATAACCCGGTTTGAATCTCTGCGATTTTGAACTTTGTACCCAAGGCCAAATATTCTAAATTATTGGGTAAACTGAAGTATTTCGTTGGCTAAATGATCAAATTCATGGGTAAATGGTCCAGCTGCAAAATAATTTAAAACTTTTTAAGCTGGCTATCAATGCGTTATAAGTTGTTGGTTTTCAACTACAACATTATGAATGTAAGGATTTCTATATTTGAACCTGCAGACTTCTACACCCGCCTCCCGTGCTATCTAGATTTCACACTGGCTCTCATTCAAGGGAGTCAGGGTGGAACAGAATTCCCACAGTTTCTGCACCATCCATCCTAGTCAAAACCAACTCCTAATGAAAATAAATTACTTCATTTTCCTGGCGCTCCTTGCAGTAGGGTCAGTAGTAACTCCTGCTACAATGCTAGCCCGGGAGAATGGTGAACCTGGAAAAGTTACAGTACATGTTGCTGAATTACTTCAGAATGCTACCCGTTTCCGGGATGTGAATGTGTTTCATACAACGGCCTCACAGTTTAATGAAAAGGCCGAGGCAACTATTCATAATTACAATTTATTACAACTCCGGTCCGCCGAATTAAAATCCCTTCTACAAACACAACCGGAATTCATCCGCGTAAGCGTGCCTGCTTCCAATACGGTTCGCGGTATGAACTTACTGCTTTATAAAGTTAATATTTCAGGAAACGGATTTACACTGTTAACAAGTGATGGCCGATCGATGAGTGAGTTGAATGCTATTGTTCATTATCGGGGGATAATTGAGAACGATATGAACTCGGTAGCGAGCATTTCTTTTTCAGAAGAAGAAACCATGGCGCTTATCAGCAATAAAGATGGAAACTTTGTAATTGGCGAACTCGAAAATGCTAACGGCAATGAATATGTGTATTACAACGATAAAGACCTCATACCTGCTTTCGCTTATGAATGTGGCACTAATACCAGTAATCCTCCAACCAACCAGCAGCAACAACAAAATAATACACCTGGGCTTTTGAGTGTCAATTGTGTTGACTGGTATTATGAAATTGATCACGATGTTTTTGTTGGTAAAGGAAGCCTTGCGAACGTGAACAGTTATATACAAGGTGTATTTAACCAGGTATCCACACTTTATAATAATGATGGAATTTCAATAACGTTACAAACCTTATATGTTTGGACAGCCACTGATCCTTATACAGGTCCGAGTACCGGCAATTACCTGAATCAGTTTGGCGCATATCGCACCTCCTTTGCAGGTGATCTTGCAAATTTGGTTGGCTACGCAGGTGGTGGTGGTGTTGCTTACGTTGATGGATTATGCAGTTCCACACAATATAAAATGGGGTACATGGGAATCAGCTCCTCTTACAACACCGTTCCCACCTATTCATGGACAGTGGAAGTGGTAACACACGAAGACGGGCATCTCTTAGGATCACTTCATACACATGACTGTGTATGGAACGGTAACAATACCGCAATTGACGGATGCGGCGATGCTGCAGGATACAACGGATCAGGTGCCTGCGCAACAGCCTCGGTACCTGTCAGCGGAACTATCATGAGTTATTGTCACCTGGTAAGTGGCGTAGGAATCAACTTTAACAATGGTTTCGGCTCGCAACCAACAAATGTGATGCTTTCCAACATTAATACAGCATCCTGCCTTTCGGCATGCTCCGGTTGTCCAACGCCCTCCCAGCCCGGTAGTATCACAGGAACAACATCCTATTGCGGAACTAGTACACAAACTTATTCCGTAACCGCAGTATCCGGTGCAACAAGTTATACATGGACCCAACCATCTGGCTGGTCGGGATCTTCTACAACCAACTCCATAACGGTAACCACAAGTGCTACCGGCGGCACGATTTCAGTTACAGCCAATAATAGCTGTGGCAGCAGTAGCGCACGCACTTTGACTATTACAGGTAATTCCACTCCATCACAGCCCGGGAACCTTACGGGAAGCACCTCGGTGTGTCAGTCAGCTTCACAAACATATTCGATCAGCGCGGTTAATGGTGCTACTTCCTATAACTGGACACTACCATCAGGATGGAGCGGTTCGTCCTCGAGCAACAGTATTACCGCAACACCAGGAGCATCAGGAGGAACAGTTTCGGTAGCTGCTGTCAATAGCTGTGGTGCCAGCACTGTACGGTCTATAACGGTAAGTGTAAACGCTATACCGGTACAACCCGGATCCATTTCAGGAACCTCAAATGTTTGTGCTGCTACTTCATATACCTATAGTGTTTCATCAGTAGCAGGCGCTACTTCTTACACCTGGACGCTCCCTTCAGGATGGATTGGATCTTCTGTCTCGAACAGTATTACAGTTACGTCAGGTTCCGCGGGAGGAAACATAACGGTGAAGGCCAACAATTCATGTGGTTCAGGAACTGTAAGAAGCTTTGTCGTGAGTATGGCAGCAGCACCTGCCCAGCCCGGTGCTGTAAGTTCCCCGGGTGGTATCACAAAAGTTTGTCCGGGAGATGTGAAAACTTATTCCATTTCTGCAGTCAGTGGTGCAACTTCATACACCTGGACACCACCTAATGGAAGCACCATCACAAATGGACAAGGCACTACCACAGTAACTGTGAATTATAATTCGGGATTTACTGCCAGTGATTCCATTAAAGTGGTTTCCACAAACGGTTGTGCTGTGAGTGCGGTCCGTTTCCGAAAAATCACCCGAAATACTCCTGTTAAACCCGGTGTCATCACAGGATCTGTGAACAATGTCTGCAATGGCACTAATGTTCCTTATTCGGTTTCCAATGTGACCGGCATGAATTATAACTGGACGTTTTCTACCGGCAGTGCAAGTGTATCTGGCGGACAGGGAACCAGCAATATAACGGCATCATTCACTCCAAATTTTTTAACCGGAATTATAAATGTTACAGCTTCTAACGGATGTGGAATAAGTGCTGCACGAACATTATCAGTTTCAGCAGTTCCCGCACAACCGTCTCCATTATCGGGAACTACCACTCCCTGCGCTAGCCAATCTGGCGTTCCTTATTCCACAACTCCTGTTGCCGGAGCTATATCCTACACATGGACTGTACCAAGTGGCGCACGAATCAATGATGGCACTGTTACTTCGACTTCAGCAACGCTGACTACTACAGCTACTGCGGTGACTGTTAATTTCAGCACTGCTGCAGGATATGTAAGTGTTAAAGCAACCAACGCATGTGGGACAGGAATTAACAGGTCACTCACTACTACGTTTAATTGCCGGCTTGCAGCAAGTGATGTTTCCCAGCCATTAATTCTTTCGGTTTATCCTAACCCGGCAAGTGATGAAATTCGAGTGCAGTTTGAATCAGCTGCGGTTTCGGTTCAACAAATAAAAATTATTGATCCTTCCGGTAAAATCTATTTGGTTCAGGATGGAAAATCAAACGTAGGAATCAATGAAGTTGCAATTGATATCCGCCAGCTTTCTCCCGGAATTTATTTTCTTGAAGTAGTGAACGGCAACGATAAAAATGTTTCCAAGATTAGTGTAGAGTAATTATTTAATGTTGTGCATAGTAGGAAAGGCCGGATTTATAGTCCGGCCTTTTTTTATATAAATTTTAGAGTGATTTTACAGCGCTTTAAAAGTGTCCTTGCCTAATCAGTTTTCTGACACTGGTATGGCGAGTGGAAGTTAGTTTTACAAAATACGTTCCCGGAACAAGGTTCCCTGTATCAATTGTTTTAATATAGAAATTTTTCTGGCCTGAACAGGTTTCTGCATACACTTCCTTCCCGCTAAGGTCAGTGATACTTATTGATTCAAGAGCATCATTAACATTTACAGAGCAATTGATATATACTTTATCTGCTGAAGGGTTAGGATATAAATTCCAGTTCAACTCCGAAATCAGTTCCGTACCATCTGATACGGGAACATCGATGACCCACAATTCCCGGCCATTCACAGGATCGGTGGCAGTAAAAAATATTTTACCCAAACGGTTTGTGAAATAGGCAGGATAAGAACCAAATGTTGACGAAGGATGAATTTCCAGAACTTTAGAGGTGCCTGCATCGGTTCCATCCGACCTCCATAACTCAGGATTGTTTTCATAACCGGAACCGGTTGGCACGGTTGCGTAATCGTTTGCAACAAAATAAAAATAACTTCCAATATTAAAAGCAACCTGAAACGAGAGTGTACTATATGCATATTGATCGGCCATATTGAAACCACCAACATTCCCCGACATGATTTCTTTTACCAGTACAGTTCCAGCATTGGTTCCATCGGTCTTCCACATTTCCCTTCCGGATGCTGCATTATAGGCAGTAAAATAATGTAACCCATTCATATTAATAAAATCCTGCGGATAGGAAGACTCTTGTCCGGGATAAATATCCTTAACCATCATAGTTCCGGCATCTGTACCATCACTTTTCCATAATTCTATATCATTAATATTACCTCCCGGTGCGGATGCAAAATTATTAGCAGTAAAATAAAACAACGAACCTGACTGCCAGATGACTGAAAAAGGATGCAGGTAATAACCAAACTGACCTGATGTTTCAAATCCTCCTACGCTTCCATTGATGATTTCCTTAACCAGCTGAGTTCCTCCGTTTGTGCCATCCGATTTCCATAACTCTCTTCCTGAAGATGCATTATAAGCAGTAAAAAAAAGTAACCCGTTAATTTCACTGAAATCCCTGGGATAAGATGATTCGTAACCGGAATAAATATCTTTCACCATAACAGTTCCGCCACTGGTACCATCACTTTTCCACAATTCCACATCATTAATGTACTGCCCCGGAGCAGATGCATAATTATTGGCTGTGAAATAAAATGATCCGCCATTCTGCCACACCACATTAAACTGATGCGGGTCGTATCCCCATTGACCTGATAGGCTAAATCCGCCAACAGCACCTGCTATTATTTCCTTAACTATAACAGTACCGCCAGGAGTACCATCCGATTTCCAAAGTTCCCTTCCCGAGGTAGCATTGTAAGCTGTAAAATAAAGTGAATTATTGATTTCAGTAAAATTTTGCGGGTAAGAAGATTCGTATCCCGGATAAATATCTTTTACCATTATTGTTCCGCCATCGGTACCATCACTTTTCCATAACTCAATATCATTAATATATTGACCGGGAGGAGAAGCATAATTATTGGCTGTGAAATAAAATGATCCGCCATTCTGCCAAACCACGCTGAACTGATATGGGTCGTATCCCCATTGTCCGGAAATGCTGAATCCTCCAATGGCGCCTGCTATAATGTCTTTTACAAGAATTGTTCCCGCAGCACTACCATCCGATTTCCAGAGTTCCCTTCCCGAAGCAGCATTATAAGCCGTAAAATAAAGCGTTCCGTTAATATCAATAAACCCGGAAGGGCCTGACGACTCATTGCCAGGAAAAATATCTTTTACCACCATGGTTCCCCCATCCGTTCCGTCGCTTTTCCACAATTCAACGTCATTGATATTTCCTCCGGGGGCTGATGCATAATTATTCGCGATGAAATAAAAATATCCGCCATTCTGCCACACAACAGAAAAGGGAATGGTATTGTAACCAAATTGTGCTGAGGTCTGGAAACCTCCAACACTTCCTGAGATAATTTCCTTAACCATTACAGTTCCAGAATTGGTTCCATCAGTTTTCCAGAGTTCGACACCGCTTGAAGGCGTATATGCCGTAAAATACAATGTACCATTAATAACAACGAAATCGGAAGGATACGATCCTTCATTCCCGGGATTGATATCTTTTAACATTACAGTACCGGCTGCAGTGCCATCGCTTTGCCACAACTCTACATCATTCGTATACGCACCACCGTTAGGGACAGTATTGTAACCAACGGCGGTAAAATAAATGATCCCGTTTTTCTCCCAAACTACATTAAACGGATGTTCATAATAAAGATACTGACTCGATTGTGCAAATCCGCCCGCGTTCCCCGGCATAATGTCTTTTAATAAGTAAGGAGTCTGGGCATTTATTTGTGTAAATGAAATAAATACAAGCAAAATAAGTAAGAGTTGTTTCATGGGTTTTTGTTTATCATGATTTTATAACCCGAAAAATAACCGATAATTTTGACACTGTCAAATTACTCCTGTTAACGGATCTTTCCATTTTCTTAATTCTCCTCTGTCAGCTAACTTATTGCATACACCCCGATCTTTACGGATGTTCATTCATGGCATCCAAATAAAAATTAACTCCATTCAAATGCTCAATATATTTCCGCTTCTGTACATAATATAACAGGTGAAGCTGAAAATGTACCTTTGCTTCCACTTGCTTTCAAGAAAAAAACATTTTAAATCAAATCATTCAGCAATCTGAAAACAAAGGCTAATTATATGATTATCAAATATTTAATTAATTCTCGCCGAATTGAATCGTCGCCAGTTCGCGGTCAAATAGCGACGGGACCGAAAGGATTCAACTAAAGATTTGCTTACCATCACCAAAAATGGTTAAACGGAAAAAATGTTTGTAAATTGGAGCAATTATAATTCCCAATATGCTGATCAACCGTATCCTTTTACTGTTTTTTCTTTTAGCACTTCCAGGCGGGGTATTCTCTCAGAACCTTTCTAAAATAGATTCACTGGAACAGAAACTCCGTGAACTGCCCGATGATACGGTAAAGGTTTCGGTGTATACGAGGTTAAACACGGAGTGGGCATCAAAGGATCCTGCTAAAGGTATTAGATATTGTAAAGAAGGTCTGAAGTTAGCAAAGCAACTTAACTGGAGAAAAGGGATTGCAGTGAGTTACATTGGAATTGGATTTTCATATGGCATGACAGGCCTGTACGATTCCGCACTGGTATATAATGATTCCGCAATTGTTCTTGCCGAAGAGCTGGCCGATCCGTCGCGGCTGGCACTGGTGTATATTAACCGCGGAAGCACGTACCTTGAACTTAGTAAACTTGCCCAGGCGCAACAGGATTTTATAAAAGCTATCAGTTATGCGGAAGCGTCGGGCAACACCGACCGGCTGGCGCGTTCCTATATGGCCCTGGGTAATGTACATTATCGGCAGGATCAATGGCAACAAGCAATCGACAATTACCAACCTGCATTGCACTTGTTCGATTCAATCGGAAATTTATCCATGACCTCCATTGTAATGATGAATCTTGGCAATTGTTCGAGAAAACTTAAAAATTTTGAAGCCGGCCTCGATTATTATACAAGGGCTATTGCGATTCAATCTGAAAATGAAGACATCACCAACCTCATGGCCACCTATAGCAACATTGCTATTTTGCACGAAGCAACGGGTGATACTGCCAAAGCAGTAAATTTTTTTGAAAAATCTCTTCAGCTGGCTAGTCAGACTGACGATAAAGAACAAGTAGCTATCAGCGCTTCTTATCTTGGGGAATTGTATGTAAAGACGGGTGATAATAAAAAGGGTATGCTGTGGCTGGAAAGAGCTTATGGATCAGCAGCTGAAGCACACCTCACAGAAGAACAATTTAGTGCCGCTTCAGTTCTGGCGCGCGTATATGCCCGAGAAAAATTGTTTGACAAAGCTTATCAGTATCTTGATGAAGCCATGTCACTCAACGACACGTTGCTAAAAAGCCGGCAGCAAAAGCTGCTAACTGAAATGCAAACCAAGTATGAAACAGAAAAAAAAGAAAAAGAAAACACAGCTTTAAAAGCGGAAAATGATTTAAAAGCTGCCCAGATTCGTTCGCGTAACAGCATACTTGCCGGAACCGTAATCGGTATCCTGCTCCTTATTGCCCTTGCCTTTTTTATTTTTAAAAATTACCGGAATGAAAAGCGGAATGTCATCCTGCTTGACAGGCTTAACTTACAACTCACCAGCCAGCGCGATGAAATTTTAAAGATCAACCAACTGCTTCAATTAAAAGTTTTAAGGACGCAAATGAACCCGCATTTTATTTATAATTGTTTGAATGCAATTAATAATCTTGTTTCTAAAGGTGAAAATGAAAAGGCTTCGGGTTATTTGCTGAATTTTTCGAGGCTGTTGCGTATGATTCTTGACTTTTCCGATAAAACATATATTGAACTTGAAGAAGAAATTAAGTTCATCCGGTTGTATTTGTCACTCGAGTCGATGCGAATGGGTGAGGAGTTCAGCTATGATGTTACGGTGAGCCGGCAAATTATAGATGATGACATTTCAATACCTTCACTTTTAATTCAGCCCTTTATTGAAAATGCAATCTGGCATGGCTTGATCAACAAAACCGGGGACAAAAAATTGGTGGTGCGTTTTGAAGCGACTGCAGATCAGAAACAGTTGAAATGTATTGTGGAAGATAACGGAATTGGAAGGATGAGGGCCGGAGCAATTAAAAACAACAATTCCATGATCAGACATGAATCAAAAGGAATAAAAATTACACAGGAACGCCTGGAATTGTTACAATTTCAAATTAAAGATGAAGTACTCGTGCAAATCAATGATAATCACAATGCACAAAACGAACCAATGGGCACCCGCGTTGAATTGCTGTTGCCTGTGGAAGGTTAATTTAAAATTTTTAGAATGATTAACATACTAATTCTCGATGATGAACTCAACGCAATTGAATCGTTGCAAACAGCTATTGAGAAAAACATACCGGATATTACCGAAATATTTTCTACAACCGATCCTGCGGAAGCGCAATTATTTATTGACCAAAAAAAACCACCACTTATTTTCCTCGACGTAGAAATGCCTGCTATGACCGGTTTTGAATTTTTGTCGCACCAGAAAGAAAAAAACTTTGAAGTAATATTTTCAACGGCCTATAGTAAATATGCTATTCAGGCCATCCGCTTCAGCGCGATGGATTTTTTATTAAAACCGGTTCAGCCCGATGAATTGATTGCTGCTTTTAACCGGTTTAAAAATAAATCGTCCGATAAACAAAATACTCATAAATTATATGAACACCTTTTTGAAAATCTGAATTCAAACAGCGAAAAGGATTTTAAATTGTCATTGTCGAAAGGTAATCGCACCTGGTTCGTACCCCCTGCTGAAATATATTATTGTTCCGCTTACAGCAATTACACTAACATGTATTTAAAGGACCAAACTGAATTCACTGTTTCTAAAACATTGAAAGAGGTAGAAGAAATGCTTTCTGCACATAATTTTATCAGGACTCATAAATCTTTTCTAGTGAATAAGCTTCATGTTCTTACACTTGAAAATTCAGGAAGCCTCTTGCTTAAAAATAATACACGGATTGAGATCAGCCGCAGGCGCATGGAAACGGTAAAGCACGATTTAGGGCGTGCAAATTGACTTTATCAGTAATTTTTAGTTTTTTTTGTTTTTTTCCTTATTTTTTTACATTTGATTCAGGCTGCCTGTAATCACAGCTTTTCTCATGCCGATTGATCTGTAATTCCTAATAGTGCTCACTTATACCAGACAATCATGAAACAAAAACCTAATCATCCTGACCTGCACCGCAGGGAGTTCCTTGGAACACTCGCAGCTGGTGCCGCAGCGCTCGGACTTGCAGCGCTTCCAGCTCCTTTACAACTTAACGCCACTCCTGCTTCGCCACCTGCAGACGCAGCAAACTGGAAGCCTGGTTTGGAAAGATAAACGGTAAGCATCGCATGGTGTTCGATGCCCCACATCCTCATGAAATTTTCCCTTTCGCCTGGCCAAAGGTATTTCTTATGACCAATGAAAAAACCGGTACCCCGGGCTCCGATTGCAATGCCATAGTAGTTTTAAGGCACAGTGCAATAGCTTATGCTTTTGAAGACCGCCTTTGTTAAGAATATAAATTTGGTGAAGTTTTTGGCGCTACCGATCCGCTTACCAAAGCACCTGCATTGCGGAATCCTTTCTGGCAACCCAAGCCCGGCGATTTTAAAGTACCAGGTGTGGGAAATGTTGAAATTAGGATTAATGAACTGATAGAGGCAGGTGTAATGTTTTGCGTCTGCGAATTGGCCATGACTGTTTTTTCCAATAAAGTGGCCGGAGAATCCAAAGGGGATCCAATTGCTATAAAAATCGATTGGGCTTCCGGAATGCTACCCGGAATTAAACCTGTTCCATCCGGATTTTGGGCGCTTGGCCGAGCCCAGGAACGCGGATGCGGTTACTGCTTTACCGGATAAATATCTGAGTTTAAACCAAAACCTGCTGCACAAAAATTTATATGTTGTGTGTCAGGTTTTACTTTTAAAGGAAAAAGAGAGAATAAACATTTTATGATCTGTAGAGAATATGTAGGACATGAATGTATGTCTAACCATATGATCATGAACTAGGTCAATTAATTCGTTACTTTGCGCATTGACTGCCATGCCAGACCTCAATTTATATTAGCGATGCTGAAGTCCGAAAAAATGAAATATGAAATCCGATAATTATAAAATAGCAAAACAATGGCTGAAAGCTTTTAATGAGCATGACCTTGATCAACTCATAGCGCTCTATGATGAAAAAGCCGTTCATTTAAGTCCCAAATTAAAACTACGGCATCCCGAAACCAGCGGCCTGATAAAAGGAAAAGAGGCACTACACGCCTGGTGGCTCGATGCTTTTGAGCGCCTTCCGCAATTAACTTACGTGGAAAAAACACTCACAGTTGATGACGAAAATGTTTTTATGGAATATCTCCGCGTTGTTCCAGGAGAGGAAAATATGAATGTAGCCGAGGTTTTGGTAATCAAAAATGGAAAAATTGTTGCGTCACGTGTTTACCATGGCTGATCTGTTACGCAACATGAATATCCCTCGATAGCAATGCACCGCCATTTTATTATCCATAAACCTTACGGTTATCTTAGCCAATTCACAGGTGAAAATAAAAAGAAATTCCTGGGGGATTTTTATGATTTTCCACACGGCACAATGGCAATCGGGAGACTGGATGAAGCCAGTGAAGGCTTGTTACTTTTAACGACTCACGGTTGGACAAGCGAGTTGGTGCGAAGTAAAAAAATAGAAAAAGAATATTACGCTCAACTGGATGGTATAATTACTGAAACGGCATTAGATCTTTTAAGAACGGGAGTGGAAATCGGAATACGGGATGTAAAATATACCACCTTGCCCTGTAAAGCTGAACGTCTTGAAACTACTCCCGGCTTTCCGGAACGTACCCGTAAAATTCGTGACGAACGGCATGGTCCAACCAGCTGGGCTTCTATTACGTTGTCGGAAGGGAAATACCGACAGGTCCGCAAAATGACTGCGGCGACGGGGTTTCCTACGCTTCGTCTGATTCGCGTGAGAATCGGAAACATTTTTTTGGGCGATTTAAAACCCGGAGAAGTCATCGAGGTAAGGGGATTTTTTGAGGAAGCATAAAAGTGAAAGGAAATTAATTGCTTTTAAATTTCATAGGCTCCTGTTTTTCAGCGGACGCACACTGTGAAACAGTTTTGCCGGTGAAAATCAAAATGTATGAATAACAGGATTATAAAAGGCTGAACCCGGTGAATTACCCTTACGAAAACCCATTCCGGTTCAAATGTCGTAGATCAAAATGTTTCTCTTTCAATATTTGACGAGAAAATATAAAGCAGATTGGTTGTCAACCAACATCCGCCTTCAGTTTCAATAAGGAAAATTCTTTGTCCATAATTTCAAAAAACCCAGAATTGCTTTCGATGCCGGTTAGGCATAATTCTTTATCCTCCGACTACAACATAAGTAACATCAAGCCTAAAAATCCCCCTCCTACAACGATTAAACCACCAACCATTCCAACTATTCCAATAGTTTTATTCACCAAATTTTTATTTTTTATTGATATCCCTATACCTATTGCAGATAAGACTATGCCGCCAAGCCACATGGGACCATTCCTACTAAAAAAAGAACCCAAAAAAGCATCTGTGTTTTATTAACTGTCAATAGGTCAATGACAAATATTCCTAAAGAAATGAAGGGAAGAGCATACACAACAATTGCAAAGTAATAAATTTTGTATAAATTAATTTTGTTTAAGATTTCTTTTACATTCATTCTCATACAAATTCTATCATCAATATCTTAAAATGTTGCGGATGTCACTGTAAAGCTGCCGAACCTTCAGCATTAGGCGCTACAGCTATTCTAGTTAAGTTACAAAAGTATTAATTATACGTTCGATATACGAATTTGCATGATTGTAACATCGATCCTCGTTTGGGATCTTCCCATTGATGGCTGTCAGATTACCAGAAACATAACCAGCCAATCTCTTCCCCGCCGATAAAGTTATGGGGAACAATGTAGCTGTTCCATGTAAAACCCCCTGTTTCGTTCCTTACCCTTTTACCCCGGATGCCAGGTAGACCGCAATCAAGTCTTCCCTTACACACCGTCACAGGTACAAACGTAACTACCTGCTTTAGATGCCGTTTTTTTTTCGTTTACCAGGTTTAATAGGAGGTTCAATTTATTCAGCTCCAAAACACATGCGAACAGGAATCATTTTTCCTGTTCTATTGTAAGAAAGTTTGCTGACACAATGCGTTATTCTGCGTGTTATCAGGCAAGCTACTTTTATTAAAAGCAATGTAGTCTCAACTATTGAATAATGACTTTCTGCACAAATATTTTTTCACCATTATTAATTTTCACTAAATAAATACCCGAAGACAAATATCCGCAGTTAATGGTTTGTGATTTGCTTTCGAGTTTTTCCGTATAAATATTCTCCCCAAGGGCATTAAAGATTTTTAATTTTGAATCTCCAATGGCGGATTCCGAATGGAGAGTGACAATGAAATTATTCCCGCTAAGGATAGGGTTGGGAGCAATGGAAAATGAATGGCCTGTTGAGTTTTCTTCTATTCCCACAGCGTTACCTGTTGGGTCCTGTTTATAATATATCTCATAATTCCCATCACGATTATCCTGCCATATTATATGTACTGCATTTTCAGATACTGCTATAAAAGGATTTTCTGAAGAAGCAGAATTGTTTGTAAGACTACTGTCGGTTCCCCAGCTAGCTCCTGAGTCCAATGATTGATTGTAAAATATTTCATTATTTCCATTGCGGTTATCTTGCCAAACAAGGTGTAAAATTGAATCCGATACAGTTAAAGAAGGAGAAATTGAAATTGAAGTAGCACTATTAGTTAGTTGTACATCCGGCTGCCAGGTAATACCATTATCTGATGAATGCTTATAAAAAATATAGGAAGGGTTAACAGGACCATCAACCCATACAACATGAATCATTGAGCCGGATGTGGTAAGCAAGGGATATTCTGATACGGTAGGAGTGTTGGTTAAGCGTGTATCAGTACCCCATGATAAGCCTCCGTCTGTAGATCCTTTATAATATACCTCATAGTTCCCATCACGCAGGTCAATCCATAATACATGCACATAAAAACCTGATGCAGAAATAGAGGCATGCCGTGAGTCACTGGGGTCATTTGTTAACCTGATGTCGGGTCCCCAGGTAATACCTCCGTCGGCAGAGCGTTTGTAATAAATTTCTCTCACTCCCCCGTTCCGTGTGTCGCCCCATGCAACATGAACTTCTGAATCAGTTGCAAATATGGAAGGACGTCCTGAACTAAAAGGGTCATTGGTAAGTCTTATATCATTGCCCCAGCTCGTGCCTCCATCAGTTGATTTTTTATAATAAATTTCATAGTTCCCATCACGGTCATCAAACCATACTACATGTACATTTGAGCCATTCACTGATACAGAAGGAAACCAGGAAGTGAAACTATTATTTGTTAAACGGGTATCTGCTCCCCAGCTTATGCCACCATCCGAGGAACGCTTATAATAAATTTCCGGAGCCCCATTACGCGAATCCTCCCATATTACATGCACAGTATCTCCTTGGGCTCCTACGCACCGGGAATTATTATATGAGGTATAAGAAGTTGATGGATCCGTTGTAAGTCGTGCATCCGGCTGCCACTGTGCCATAGCCTTAGCACCTATAAATAGGAAGAAAGCGAGCAGTAGCATTTTTATTTTTTTCGAATATGTCAGGATATCACTTGTCTTATTTATTTTTTGAATATTGTTCCACATTTCTTAGCTGTCAGAGATTATAGTGCTGACTCCGCACGTTTATATTGTAATGTTAATGTTTAATTATTGACCAAGCATAACCGATAATCGGGTCACACAGGAGATTTTAACCCTACGTTCCCACACCTGCCGGGCTACAGACCGGGAACCGTGCTTGAGACAATCGCCTCACATGATTACGCAGAACCTTCAGTATAAGCGCTATGGCTCTCCTAGTTTCATCACAAATATAATTTAATTATTCTGAAATTTTTTTTAATAATAAGTCTTTGGAATTTGTAAAATTGATTCGCACACATCAAGGTATTCCAAACATTTACGATAAAGAAAAGATGAAACCGGTACACCATGAATACAAAATGCTGCCGGCCCGGCACCTGTATCCAAAGCGAATGTACTTATTCTATCCACAATGGTGTAATTGCCATTCTTTTATTGCTGAAGTATAATGTCTTTTGATCGTTCACTATTTGACATAATCCTCATAGGCTAATTTGAATAATAAAACACAAATTTACAGGTTAAACCCTTTTATTTAAAATTTAAAGCTGTCTTATTATTACTACCATTGTTAATTAACATTATCCAACTTTTCATTAGCATCTTTTACATCTTCCTTATTAGGTTTCAAATTTTTCTGTTCATCGCTTGTTTCTGGTTCATAACTTAGATTAATATAAATAGAAAAATGATCAGAGCCTATATAATCCAATCTTTCAATGTTTACCACTCTGAAATCTTTGCTGTGGAAGATGTGATCTAAGGGCCAGCGAAAAAATTTGTTATTGGCATTGTAGGTGGCAAACAGCCCTCTGCCGATACGTGGGTCTAACAGACCGCTGATTTTTTGAAATAATGCAGAAGTGCGCGACCAGCCTACGTCATTCAAATCACCAGCTGCAACAACAGGCATATTAGATTTTCTAACACTCTTGGCAACCATAATTAATTCTGCATCACGGGTTATTGAACTGGGTGCTTCGGTTGGAACAGGAGGTTTAGGATGAATAAAATAACAATTTACTTTAACCCCGGAACGTAAAGTAATCAGCGGGTTAAGAGAAGGAACATCCTTTTCAACAAGGAATATAAAATCCTTATTTTCCAGTTTCAACTTTGAATAAAGAAGCATCCCATAAGTATTTTCCATAGGCAGATGGGCTATAAAAGGATACTCACTTTCCAAAGGTTTCAATGCATTTTGCCACCATTTATCGGCTTCCACAACTAGTATCACATCAGGGTTATAACGTGTTATTTCACGGATGCATCTTTCACTATTCCGGTTAGTCATTAAAACATTGCAATGCACCATGCTGAAATAATTATCAGGATCGCTTTTCTCTGCAGGCAGCACTTGGAGCTTAGCAAAATTAGTATAGGGTTGTACCTTATACACCTGGTAGATAATGGTGATTGACAATAAGCCTAAATAAATTTTATCCCAAAATCTCGATCCACCTTTGCCCACACCATACAGGAGTAACGCAATAAGCATAAAAACAATCATCTGCAACTTGGGATAATCAAATATCCTTATCCACCAATGTTCGTAATGCAATAACGATAAACCCGTTGCTATCATATTTGGTATACCTATGAGGCAGGAAAGGGTGACCAGAATATATTTTTTAATCATATACTACAAAACAATTTTTATTTGCGATCCTGAATATAACGGCTGTATCAAAATTCATTATATTGCTCCTTATTGAACAATTTTTTGTTGCCTTCGGAGCTCAATAGATTTCGCATATTTCCCTGCAAAATATGAAATGAGCACCAAAATCATGCTGTAACTATAAATCAGTTCTGAATACCCAAGCCCGTAAAGTGCAATAAGCACAATCATGCTTAAAAGTATAAAAATAATGGCTGTAATATTAATTTTTTTCATGACCTATCTTGTTTTAGTTTATTCAATCAAAATAACTACAATAAAATATACTTGCCACTAGCTTCGGGGCATTGGTGAAGAAGGAGCCATAGAATTCCGAAAGTTGAAGTATTTCAGTAAGCAGCGTTTTTACGAACATCATGTTTCCTGCTGTTATTTTTAACTATGACATCAATTCTTTCACTTTCGAAGCAATGATTACATATTGTTCTTCTTGTAAAAAATGTTTAGATTTCACCTTAGTAACAGGTATCCCCGGCCTGGCTTTTTCAAAATCCATTCCGCTTTCTTCATAAGGCAGCAATGGATCTTCATTGCCCCAGATCAATTGTACTGGATATTCAGGGTTTTGAAATGCATGGTAGCAGGTTTGTGTAAATTCGGTTGTTTGATCAAAATTTCTCATGATTTTTAAAAATGCATCACCTCCATCTTCTCTTTTTAAGAGATGTATATAAGCAGCCATTTCATCATGCGAAATAACATCCATATTAGATACTCCTGTAGCTTTCATGAATAAAGGAAAAGTTAAAGGTGTTAGTAATGCGAGTTCTGCTTCACCCAGCAAAGGTTTTTCGAAAGGGAGCATAGGCAAGGGCTTTTTAAAATGTTCCAGGTCTAGCATGGAATTTAAAACAGTTATGGATTTAATCCGTTTGCTGTTTTTCATTGCCAATGACAATCCAACAGGTGTGCCTATATCATGCGTAAGCAAGTGAACTTCATTAATATTTAATGCATCTAAAAAACTGTTGCAAAATCTCCCAAAGTTGCTAAAGGTATATTCGAAATTCTCTGGTCTTCCGGATAACCCTAGCCCTGGCAAATCAATAGCAATAGTCCTTAGGCCTAACTTTTCTAATTCTTTAGCAACTTTACGATAAAGAAAAGAAGAAGTCGGTACACCATGAATACAAAATACTACCGGGCCGGAACCTGTATCCAAGGCAAATGTCCTTATTCCATCTATAATGGTGTAATTGCCATTCTTTTCGTGCTGCTGTATAATATCTTCTGAGTGTTCTTTACTTGACATAATCCTAATATGTTAATTTGAATAATCCAATACAAAGATAATGCCGCTGAAAAGAGTTTTATCTCTCTCCTCATCCCTTATTTCATTTAATTCGTCGCTATTGAAACAATAGCAAAACGGTAAGTACTAAAGTGTACACTAACGCATTATTGTAGAACTGACGATAAGCAGTGCATAACTGTCATACAAGGCTCGCTAGCTGTCTATTGCTGATAGGAGATTTTAGGCAGCGTTTTACTTTGTTGTCATTACATTGTTTACGGTACTTAGCCTTCCCTGAACATTTTTTTCAATGACAGTTACATCACCTGTTGTTTCTAAAATAATTATATCAACATTATCCAGGTTAGAAATGCCATTTTGTCTGCCAGCACTAAAAACTTCTTCTACTGTAATTCTTTGTTTTTTCATTACATCATGCAAGAATTCACCGTTATAAAATATCAAAGTAGGACTGCTAGTAATTAATGATTTGATTTTTTTCACTCTCACCGATAACCAGGTCAGTAAATATTGGAGGAAAATAAATAGAGAAAAAGCAACGATTCCGTCTGCAAGTGAAACACTTTTAGTTAAGGATAAGGTCGCAAGGCTGGAACCAAGTGTAATTGTAACAACAAAATCAAATGCATTCATTTTAGACAATGTCCTCTTACCGGAAACCCTTAAAAGCAGTATCATAGAAATATAGCCTAGCACAGTCAAACAAACTGTCCTGATTATACTTTCCCAATTGTCAAAGAAAATATTCTCCATATATGTGTTGAATTCATTGCCTATAGCGCTAACCATTTGTCGCAGGGCGGGATCGAAGCACTAAGTTACAGTTTTCTCCTTTACGTTCCAAACAAAGTCAAAAACACATTCACCACTCCAAAAACATGCCTTGTGAGCAACTGACTGTTATTTTATAAGTGTGTGCGCAACCTAAACAGATATTCTGGATGCGTGATAAATTGCCAATTTTTACCAAATTCCTGTTTAACTTCTTTCTCCTCTTTCAATCCGGGAGTTCATTTTCTTAGTTTGCTGACTTAAGTTGTGATGTTTTATATGTTACTTGAGGTGGTGTAATTACTAACGCCCAAATTAGAAGAATGGTTCCCCAGGTTATGGTTTTTAAAGTGGCATAGGGAGCTTTACTTTAGTCCTTAGTTAAGGTTTAATTTCAATTCGTGTCCCAATTTTTACTGCGTTATAAAGTTCGTCAATTTCATGGTCTGTCACCGCTATACAACCTAAAGTCCAGTTATACCAACGATGAAACTTTCCAATTACTCCTGTCTTGTTTCTAAGTCCGTGTATTTTAACGTCACCACCAACTGGCTTACCAAGTCGTTTTGCATTTAAAATATCGTCTGCGTCAGGGTAAGAAATTCCTAAGTTTTTGTGGTAACCACTATTTGAATTTTTATCGTTTATGAAGTACAATCCTTCAGGAGTTTTTTTGTCCCCTTCAAATTCTTTATGGCCAATTGGTTGTTTTCCAAGTGAAATTTTATAGGTCTTTACAAGCTGTCCATTTGAATAAGCTAATAACTGTCTTTTAGATTTATAAACAACAATATTGTCAATTTGAACGGTGGCTATAAGTTTGTCTTCGGGGTAAAAATAATAAACTGTCAACCCCATAGTTAAGAGGAAAATTATCAGCAATATTATTTTTCTTTTTGTCATTTACTTTGTCTAAAGTCAATTGATTTGCAGTCGGCTAAAGTTGCTTATAACTTGTTTAATTAAACCGTGATAATTCGTTAAATGTACTAAATCAAAAGAAAAAGAGAAAAATATCTCTCTAAAGAGGTCAGGGAAATTGCGTTCCTAAAAGATAGCGTGCAGTGGTCCACGCATCATCTCGCTTTGCGACTCCTGGATGTATGTGAGACAGGGGAGAAGGGGAAGAAAACCAAGCGTCATTTAAAGACGAGGGTGAGACTCATTGATTGCAGGGAAGCGAAGCACTAAAATTTCATTTCTTCGTTGATAAACCCATGGAATTCAATAATTTAAAAAGACTTTAATTCTTATCACTCTATGACTTAACCTTGTTGCTGAAACCATATATGATTGAGGTATCAAAAGATGGTTCAATTGAATTTGCCCCTAAAAAAATAATAAAATAATTTGGAAATTAAATTCATATCATTTACTTTAGCTCCTGATTAGTTTTTTATACTTTTTTTCTTTGTTATTTTTCAATGCTTAATTATGCACACTATTTTTTAGTTAACTCATCACCTTTAGAGGTATTCTTTACAATTTGATTGCTTTTTAATTCACCCATTTTTAATCGCTATTCCCATAGCACAAATCACTTTTTATGAAAAAGAAAAATTTAAATTCCCCTGATCCCGGACAATTAAAGTTCGAAAATGAATTAAAGAAAATGGAACTCTCACTAAAAACAGGAGCTCAGTTCCGGATTATGGATGAAAACATTCCTCCTGAAGTGGAAAAACAGTTTCTGAAAAATCTAGAACGAATTGAAAACGCTTACCAAACGGCTAAACAGATCACCATTTTCGAAAAAATCGGTAAACCGGAATTAATAAATCACGAATTGCTCACCGACAGGGAAGTCAGCGAGGCCCTTAAAAGCTTGCACGAATCATTAATTAAAAACGGAATTTCGCTTGATTCGATTTGCCCTGTCGACGACAGAACGCTTTATAATTTTATAACCAATGAGTTTATCAAAACAGAAATCCTTGACATGAGGTTTCCGGGTTTCATGGCATGTTACATCTATGAAGAATATTATCCCAATCATGAATATGACGTAAAAAAACTTGTGGGAGATGTTGTAAAACAAATTTTAGAAATAAGTCCGGTGCATTTTGATAGCCCCGACCTGCGCTATATTGAAAATAATCCGCAACTGCAATTATTCGTAAAATCCTTTGAAAAATTTACCCGTCATCATTTTAACATCAGCCAGGTGGAACTTAAGGATGATAAAGGATTGGTGCATTTTGAAATTAAATTCACAGGTCACATTGAAGGAAATAGCGGAAAAGTAATTTTCAATGGCAAAGGAATCGCACAAGTCTATTACACGGGAAGCTATTGGTGGATCAAACGGCTGGAATTACCGGTGTAGCTTTTCCTGAGAAGCGGGGGAAGTTTCATGTAATTACAATACGGTAAACATCATGATTATTTCTCGGAATTCCTTCCACAAAAAAACCACCTGCCTGCGGAATTATTTCATGAAGATCGAAGAGTTTGCAGCTTTTAGGAAGTGCTTCAAAATAAAGTGTAAAGGAAATACCGGAACTACCTTCTATAAAAGTCCATACCGGGTAAAGGGTGATGTTTTCTACATGCAGCAACTTACTGCGGTGGTTACTGCCACGATCAAGTAAAAAGGTCGATTGCCATACCCGGATTGCACCTTCGCTATTGAACCGGCAATGTACAATTACGATGCCCTGCTCTTCCAGTGACTCCACGGGCATGGTAACCACTTTTTCCAACGGCTCAGCAACAGGAACATGCGACATGATCAGCATAAGGTTTGTGATTGCAAAAGTAATGGTTTTTGAGTTTCCTGGACCCTATAATTCCGCATGGTTGTAAATTGACAATGCTTCTGTTCTAAATACATAATAAAGTCCTTAATAATATGTTACTTTGATATATGAGAGCCCATGCATGGATTATTGCTTTGATTTTAATGACGGTTTCGGTTGTTTCCGCGTATGCCCAAAATGTGTGGACCCAAAAGGCATCTTTCCCCGGCATCAATCGTGACGATGCCGTAGGGTTTTCAATTGGAAGTTTCGGATATGTGGGCACCGGAATGGATGTAGGATTTCAGTTAACTAAAGATTTCTGGAAATATGATCCGGTCACGGATTCCTGGACTCAGGTGGCTGATTTTGGCGGAACACCCCGGCAATACTGTGCTTCATTTACCATTGACAGTACTGCGTATGTGCTTACCGGTATTGATAATAACGGAATATTTCAAAACGACACCTGGATGTATTCTGCCCTATTGAATGCATGGATTCAAAAAGCAACACTTCCAGGTGCAGGCCGATCGGGAGGAATTGCTTTCCCCATAAATGGCAAAGGATATACAGGTACCGGATTTACCGGAATAACTTACTTAAATGATTTCTGGGAATATGATCCTGCAATGGATGTATGGACACAGCGTGCAGACTTCATCGGATCTCCGCGTTATGTAGCTGCAGGATTTGCCATCGGAGCAAAAGGTTATATAGGCACGGGAAAAGATACTGCGAACCAATTGCTCAATGATTTCTGGGAATATGACATCCCGGGTGACTCGTGGATTCAGAAGCCCGATTTCCCGGGCACACCACGCCATTATTCCGATGGCTTTTCGATTAGCCAGTTTGGTTATATCGGCGCGGGATGGGATGCGAATGGCGATTACAAAAATGATTTCTTTGCCTTCAACCAATATCTGGATGCCTGGGTGCCCGTTGCAGCCATGCCTACCTTGTCCCGCAAAGGAGCTGCTTGTTTTGTTATTGAACAAAAAGCTTATTTCGGAACAGGAATTGACAGCACCAATACGCGATTGAATGACTGGTGGGAATATGCCACACTGGTTGGTGTGCAGGAACCACTCTTAAATTCCGGAGTCAGTGTTTTCCCTAACCCGTCATCCGGCAATTTCACCCTATCAGGAAACTCCAATTTTTCACAAATTTCTATTTACACATCTTCAGGAAAAAAGGTTCATGGATTTAACCTGGCACCACATCAAAATTCCTTTAACATAAATAATATGAGTCCGGGATTGTATTTCTTTACAGCCATTTCGGGATCTGAAACGGTGTCAGGAAAAATTTTAATATATACGCAGCACCGTTAGTGATCCCTTTACAGAACGATCACAACCCATGCCCACATTTTTAACAATTAACTTTGATTAATGAAAGCACTATACACGTGGGCAGCTCTTATTCTTCTCTTTTTCAGCAGCGCAGGTGCCTATTTCGCGGGTTATCAACTGGTCGATCATTCTGACGGCAGTACGTTAAAATTACCTCTGGAACTTTTGGAGCATACTCCGTTTAAAAATTTTTTCATTCCAGGTATCCTGCTGTTCATTTCTGTAGGGATAACTGGTTCACTGGCGCTCATTGTTACTTTTTTACAGGTTCGGTATCATGCTAAGTTTGTGATTGCGTCCGGCCTCTTGCTGACCTGCTGGATTTTGGTAAAGTTGGCATTGACAACAGAAATTCAAGATGTTGACTACCTGATTCTGGCCACGGGTCTGGCTGAAATGTTATGCGGCCTGGCTTTGGACAGGAAAAAATAACATGAGAACTAAATTTGAGATTCTTGTTTTAGAATTAAAATTTAAACCCGATTTATATGAATAAAACTATCGAAAAAATTTTCGACCGGATCTGCAGTGGCCAGGGGGCTGTGGCTGCTTTGCTGATAATTGTAGGTATGCCGCTTGTAATCTTGCTCACGGTTCACTTAATGAAATCCATCTGGGGTATCAGGCCAAAAACAGCTCCCGCACCTGCAGGTAATTAACCGGGCAAATGTTTAAAAATTACATAACCCTATCAGGTGTTCGGATGGTTCTTGTTCTGGTAATATTAACAGAAAGTCTGTATAATTATCCTTCACATACCCCCTAGCCGTTACTCCACGATCAGCTTTTTTACCCCGTAAACGATGCCGGACATATTCTCAACAATCAGAAAATACATGCCTGATGAACTTCCCGGCAAGGACAATTTTGCTGTTGATCCGTTGTGGTTTTTCACACGTGTAATTTCCTTTCCCGTAAGGTCACGGATAATTAAATTATAAACTTCGGAATTAGGGTTGGAGAACGAAATTACTGTTTCGTCGCGGAAAGGATTCGGAGCTACCGAAACCTGAAATTCGGGAGAAGTTGTTTCAACAAGACCAATCACGTTAACCAGTGTATTGAATGTAGTATTTGTAACTATGGGTTCGTTGTAATCGAAGAAAATATGAGCCGTATTATACACTACAGTCCCCGATGGGGTAGCAGGTTTCGGCAACACCGAATAGTTAAAAAACCCATTACTTTCAGTAAGGTTGGTACCGCTGTCAGGCAATAAAATATTGTTGAATGAAAATAACATGGCGCCATTTGATTTTCTTAAAATATCAACCGGGTGGCTGCTGCCGATGAAGCGGAAACTTGCAGGGTCCAGGGAGGCATCCAGGGTGTCACGTAATTTTATATTATATGCTACGTCCGTACCGGTATTCTGGAATCGTATGGTATAAATAAGTGTATCACTTAAGAGCGTGTAATGCGGAACATCAATTCCTTCAGGCGTTACCAATTTATCATTAGGATCCCAGGCACATAATACAGGCTGCGTAACACATCCGGAAATGAGACCTGTGGAAGCTCCATTGGTAAAATTAATGTCTTCACAATTGATTATGGTATCGCCAAAAAATAAACCAGTACTACTGAAGTTAACAGAAGCCTGGCTGAGCTGAAAGGGTAAAAGATTGGTAAAGTTCCAGGAAATGGTATCGCCCGACATGGAAGAAAAAGGCGGCATGGCATTATCATAAGTTAACTGAGGATCTTTTATAAAACTTACAGTTCCCGATGCGGGAACCGTTCCGGTATTTTGAAACACGATCGAGTAATCAATAAAATTATTACACCGCGGAACTCCAGGAACAAGGGAAGATGAGAGATTGAGAAAAGTCGTTACCGGAGCAATACCAAAATCCAGACTATCAATTGTTGCGTTAGTAATCGTAATGGTATACGTGGTGGAATCACTGGTAATCTGCCAGTCAGGTCCGGTCTGAATGCTAATGGTGTGTGTTCCGGGGATAACAAGAAAAGAAAAATTTCCTGTAAGTGAAGTAGCGGTAAAACTATTTGCCGGAGACTGATTTACAGCAAACCCAAGTATACCGTATTCATTGATATCTCTTTGTCCGTTCTGATTCAGATCCACGTACACCATTCCTTTAACTTGTTTATAATTTAACGGTGTTACTGGAAGGGCTGAAAAAATATTAGCGGGTTCATCCGAGATGTGTACAATATCGTTAAAAGTGACCGGCCCCCCGTTAGCAACTCCTGGTGTAGCGTCCTGTTGAAAAATCAGATGCAGTGGATCAACATTTCTGGCAATGGAGGGATATACACCTTCATCAAAATCGGAATCACTCATGCTAACAGGAGGTGTCCAGCTCACGCCATTATCAGGGGAAGCCATGCAATACACATTCCGGTAGCTTTGAGATGGAGAGCCTCCCGAAGTTGTGTTTTCCTTAATACTTGAAAAGGCTACATAAATATTATTTGATGCATCCACCCCTGCAGAAGGCATGCTGGTTAGTGATGACTCATAGGAAGCCACATCCGGTTCAATGGTAATAATTCCATTAGCATCAATATCCGTTGCAATGGCTGCTATCAGTGGCAAGCTTATTCCAAAATTTTCATTCCAATAATATAAACCATCAGTGTGGGGAAAATAACTAAACAAATTGCCTGGCTCCTGCAGCACCTGCATGCGACCCATCCAGCAGTGTACCATGCCATTATTATCAATGAGCACTGCCTGGTTTCCATCCAGAAATTCTATTGTATCTGCTACCATATCACCATCTATATCGGTGTTCATAGTATTCACATCATAGGCAGCTATTGGAAATGGCCAGATGACAGTACGCGTCCACGTACTTCCATCATCTGTTGACTTCCATATCACCCAATCATTATACATAGAACCCTGAGAAATAACAACGGTATTTCCATAAACATCAAGAGCATAGGAATCTGCCTGAATGGATGCATAATGTACTGCATCCATCATTGGCAATGCCACATGAATCTGGTTCCAGGAATTGCCTCCGTCCTGCGAACGGCTGTAGGTAAGTGCGCCATTAATTCCATTTAAAATCGTTCCACCACTTTCGGTAGGTAATGTTAAAGCTATAACATGTACTGAAGTTCCGGCCAGGCCTCCAACCCGCATTCTCGACCAGATACAAGTATTGCCATTTGGATGCGGAGGCAAATAAGTACGGTTCCATACACCTGCCCCTGCGGGGGTTCTTTTAAGAAGCACCAAATCATAGGGAGTAAACAACCGGTTATGTCCCACCATGTATTCGGTATTGTATTTCATATCGATATTTGACCAGGCTACTGTGTCGATCCAAGAAGAGGGTACAGCGCTCCAGTTGCCATCATAAAAATTGGTGCCTGTACCTCTGTCAGTGACAGGTGAAATCAGTTGCTGACTCATATTCCAGGATGCACCAACCGTATCATTCACATTATAAATGCGATTACAACCTGAACGATTTGTTTGTATGTCGTATGTTGTTAAGCCAATAAAGACAGCTGTGGGATTCACTACCGGATTATCATTTCGCAATTGTTCATTCACCGGTTCTGCAATTGTTCGCAATAGCATTTTTTTTCCAATGGGAACTGCCTCCTGTGAGATGCCACTACTTATTGAGAGTGTTTTGCTAAGATCCGGTTGAAGGTTCTGACCATTCAGCAAGGAAATTGAGAGTACAGATAAAAACAGGGTAAAGAAAATTTTCATGGTGGTGGTGTTTATAGTGAAAGTACGAACCTACCGCCTGAACACCTAATTACATGAAAAATACAGCGTCTTTACCACCTTTAACAGAAGTTTTATTGAGGTCTTAAACCCGATACCTGCATAATATTGATTATTGGAGGATAAATTCCTCTAATAAAAGGCTATTTTATTTGGAAGTACGGCGTGCACAACTTCGCCCCGATCAATAGGTTTTCATATGGGTAAAATTAATTCCTATTCGGAAATCAGAAATGAGGTTTGCTAGTAGGGCAATTTGATGTCATTGGCATTAACGCACCGCTTCCATGTCCTTTATGCCATCAAAAGTGGGTTGAATTACCCATTTACCCGTTTTGTCGATAATACCCCAACGATCACCGAGCTTTGCAGCTGCATACCCATTTTTGAAATCTCTTACTCCATCAAACTGCGGTTGAATCACCCATTTGCCTTTACTGTCATAAAATCCTTTTTTGTCACCTTTTTTTCCATCTGCTAATCCATCAGAAAAATCACCCCAGGCTTCGGTATCATTTACATAAGTAAGTTCGCCGGCCTTATTCACATACGCCCAGTTACCGCTTGTTGTTTTTATTCTCGCCAGACCGGTTGAAGGATCAAAATTTTTTCCGGCATCAAACTGCGGTTGAATTGCCCATTCCCCTTTAGTATTGATGTATCCAAGGCTGCCTGAAACTGTTTTGGCCCACGCAAGTCCATCCCTGAAATAACCTACACTTTCAAACTGTGCAGGAATTGCTATCTTTCCATCTGTGCCTATAAAACCAAATTTTTTATCACTGCTTCTGAAGGGTGCAAGGTTCTCAGAAAAATCTTTTATCTCCAAAACCGGTGCACCTTGAACCAGTGCTTCTACACCTTTTGTGTTCAAAACAATATAAGTAGCTCCAAGTTTTGCAACGGCATAACCGCCATTGAATTCAGAAACATAATCATATTTTGCAGGAATCGCCAGTTTCCCTTCGGTATTGAGAAATCCCCATTTCTCACCAACTTTAATTCCCACCAAACCATTCTTGAATCCTTCGAGGTCAAAACCAAAACCATCGTTCAATTTAAATGATGCGATTTCAGTTGTTAAACGTTCACCTTTAGGATTGATAAAAAAATACTGTCGCGCTTTATTATCATAAATTGTAGCGTAGCCATCTTCCGAAAAACGATAACACTTTTCATACTGGGCAGGAATTACTAATTCCCCTTTTAAATTAGCATAACCCCAGAATTTACTTCCCACCGGTTTAACCTGCGTAATTAAAGTTTGCGCGCTGGCCTGGTGTACTACCAAACTCGCAAATAATGCCAGAACTAAAAATTGTTTTTTCATGATGAAATTAATAAAATGGTTTGGAAAGGTATTCTTTTCAGAGATGTATTAAGTACGCAAAATTAAAAATACAGGGAGCATTAAACAAAGTTTATTTTTATAAAAGATGGCTTTCCTAAATAAAACACAACTTCCTGTTCATCAATGATTTATTTCTCATTCTAGATGGTCGGTCTTCCAAATTTAGCCATCATCACCTGTGCAATGGAACGTGCGCGAGCCTTCGCTTCAACCGCTCCTTGGCCTTCAAACAATTCTTCCACAGTTAACGTGAATAATCTGATCCATTCGTCAAATTCCTTTTGACCTAATGGTGTGATTTTATTTATATCAATATGAACCTGCATAGGGTTGCCATGATATGACATATCGCCCAATAATAATGTTGACCAGAAGGCATACATTTTTGGAAGATGGTGATTCCAGTCTACTTTAACAACATCTGTAAAAATATGACCGAGAACAGGATTGACTGTAACTTTGCGATAAAATGAATCAACAAGTAATTTTACATCATCGGTGGTAAGGATATCACTTTTCATCACATTAAAATTAAAAATTAAATTTCAGGATTTCCATACAACAGGACACCATCCAATAACTAACTTTTTAATAGATTAAAATTTGAGTTACAGCTCAAAGTTACTCATAAACCCACCTGATAAACTGGTAAATTGCCAGTATAATAAAAATGAGCCCGGTTATTTTATTCAGGTTCCCTGAAAGTTTACGTTCAAGTAACGGTTTGTTCCATAAAGTTAAAACTGCAAACAGCAGCAATAACAAAAATGCTCCAATGGCGGTTCCCAAAACAAATGCAACGCGATTCCCCCAGCTATCCAGTGTTAGGTGATTGCCAGTGGTTAGAAAAGTAATAATCATTAACCAGAAAGTAAAGAGCATAGGATTCAATGCTCCCGCCAAAAAGCCATCTAAAAATAATGTTTGTCCTGAAATATCTTGCTGCTTAACCCCGGCATTTTTTTTCGTCATCATTATCAAACCGGTTACCAGGAAAAATGGAATGGCAATAAATTGCAGTACATCAAACAACAGTGGATTCGAGAGAAGTAACCAGGAACAGCAGACTGCAATGGAGGAATAAATTATTTCAGGAATAATTCCACCTGCAGCAACCAACATTACCGATTTAAAATTATAGGAGTATGCGGCCTGTATTACTTTAAGATTCACAGGCCCGAATTGAACGGATCCAATAAAACTAATTACGGCGGCCAATAAAAAACACAACAGAAATTCCATTAAGACTTATTTTGAAAATGCCGGTAAACAGTTTTTATAACCGTCATCAAGGGCAAATACTTTACACCGCGTCGGTTGTTTTGAATGGCGATTCTTCCAAAAAGTGAATTATTAAAAATAATAGCACTCCATGCTTTCAAGATGTTCATGCGGTGATCATAAATATGTCCCGGCTCTGAGGATACACCATTGACTTCCATGATACGGATTCCTTCGCCGCGATACATCTCTCCGGTTGAACTTATCTTTACATCAAAACGTCCATAATAAAATCCGTTCATACATGATGCAATAGCATCAAACACTTCAACCAACTGCTTATTTATAAGGTGGGCTCCGTTCAAAAATTCTGTTCCCTTGCAATGGTTCCCAATGGGCTGTAACAAAACGTACTTGCCCTTGGGCAAAATTTCCGATAACAGTGCTTCATGTTTTTTCCGAAAGTATTTTAATTGTGTTGTGGCCCTGTGTGAATCCATCATCAATTGCTCTATGGTGGAAGTGCCATCACCGGTAACGCCCAAAAATTTCTTCATGACAATGGAACTGATACCACTTGATTGTCCATCCGGAAAACGAAAATATAAAATTCCTAATTCCGTATCAAATTCAATAAACTCCTGGACTATGAGTTTTTCATCGTACTGATTAAGATAAGAAGCGAGTTGTTGAACATCAAGAATTTTCTCAACCATGAATCCTCTTTCGCCTTTATCAGGTTTGCAAATTATTGGGAAATTAATGTTATTAATCCGCATGGCATCAAGTATTGTGTTGACTGAACTGTGTGCTTCTAAAAACAATGTGTGCGGTAAAAACTCGGAAGGAATCATTTTTAAAATAGCACTTTTGGATTCCCCATAAAATCCTCCCAGTTCAATCCCCGGATTCGTTGCAGTGAAATAAGTGAGGGACCGTGCTTTAAAAGCATAATAAATATAACTGAAAACCGAAGGAAAAAAAACCATCCATACGGGCCAGTACTCATAATAAAAAAGTTTTATAAAGAACAGGTTGTTCTTTGTTTTACGCGGATGCACGCTATCGAGTACCACATCTTTGGGGGAATTCATTTAATTAAAGTTAATGGTAAATAGTTGGTCATCGATTACATCTTTATACTTCATTTTCATTCCGTCTTCCAATTTGCTCACAGAAGTAATGCTAAGCGTACGCAAAAATTGATCACGGTTCATCATCAAATCTATTGATTTGTCTCCTATGCCTCCAAATTGATGGAAATGATCTATGGCATCCTGATCATTTACTTTGTAATGCAGTAACCACTGGTTAAACCATTGCTGCCGCTGATTAATTACATTCGGTTCATACAATGTTACTGATGACCAGACAGCAGGCTGCAAAGCATTTTTTTCGATTAGGTGTGCCGTGTTTCCGTCCCAGCGCAGTTCATGAAGTTGCAAGGGTCCGGCATGATTCAACACCAGCAAAGTGAATGGCTCAATACCTGTGAAATTATAATTCCGTGCAAATTCAGTAACCTCTTTAAAATAAAACAAATCAAGCAGCATAATTCCCCTGCTTTTAGAATACGGAGGTTGGTGAACATGCTTTTGATACGCACCATTCAACAAGCATAAAGTAAAAGTATTTATACCCGAAGCAATCCAGGTACTCCCTGCCTGCATATCCTTTGGATAAAAAACCACCTGGCGGTTAATTAAATATTTTTGCGGCAGGAAGGCTTTCATGCGATGAATCTGCTCATCCCTGTTAGAGGTAAGTATAAACTGGCTATTACCAACAGGTAAATAGGTTACTGTGCACATTGTTGTTCCGCAAAGCGGATGGTAGAATGAGCCACACCAAAATTTTCAGGCAGCTGTACCTGTGGAAATGAGGTTGCAATGGCAATTTTTAAAATAGCCGTATAATGAATGGCATGTTCTATATTGCAAACCAGTTCTCTGTTAAAGGAGGTAGCATTTACCTGCACATTGCCAGAAACGTTATAGCTTACATGAAGTATCAATGGCTTATCCTCAAGGGAGTCTATCGCCGACAATATTTCATTCATCGCCATTACAGCAAGATGTTTATCATTCTCAATTGTTAAATAATGTTTTCTCAGATCATAATTTACCACGCCGGATTTATATCCATCAACCAGGCAAATATAAAATTCAATTATGTGCCTGATGTGTTTACCAAAAGTATTGCCTGATAAAATTGCTAACGGGTGGGAGAATTGTTCATCATTAAGCTGCCGGGTTACTTTAATCAATTGAGAAAGGATCTCCGAAGAAACCGAATGTTGTTGCATAAGGCTATTTACTGAAGTTAAAATTATACCGGAAACCTACATTAACAACGAAGGAACGTGTTAATCCATCTGCCCTGACATCTCTCACCACTGCCGGTGCTCCGGCCATTAGCAGTAAATCGAACCGATTACTTAGGATATATGTTGCGGATGCAGTAATATTCAATGTGATTCCATCTGAGCCGTTTAATGCCACCTGTTTTTCAGTGGTGTCGGTTATCTTATCTTCAGTCAGTCTGAATATTGCCAGCACACCGGGGGTCACTACCAAATTACGGAATTTGTATTGTTTTTCCAACCGAAGCAATGCATCATCACCTCTTTCGAGATTATTGGAATCGAAATAGGATAAGATTCGGGGATCAACCGGGTTAGCAGGTTTTAAAAAAGTATTTTGATTGTCATGATTCAAAACTTTTTGATACCCTGCACTAACATTCCAGGTTTTGTATCTCCAAGAGGCACCAAGGATCAGGTCTGTAGTACCAAGGCCTGTTTGATAAGGCATGGGTAATGAAGTAAGGTTGTCGGAACCTGCATCGGTTGATCCGGTTGGAATTTTCATACCCGCCGAAACAGAAAAAGTCGATGTTGAAGTTTCAGTCCATTGTTGAGTGAAACTGAATGCCATATCCCCGATACCGTTATTATCACCCAGATTACCGGAGGATGAAACAAATGGGATTTTTATCTGGAGGACGAGGCCGGTGAAAAAACTCAACTCCAATTCCGGAATTGCCTGTATTATGGAAACTCCATCCTCACCTGCTCCATATCCAAGAGTCATTTTAATATGCTGCCGGTACGCTGAATCTGCAACATCTACAGACTGAAGGCTCCCCATACTACAAAACCCCGCATCACTGCAACCTTGTGAATACGAATAATTTACATAAAATAATGTGGCTAATAACACTCCAATTACACGGGCAGTCTTTATCATGATCGGGTACTCAATTTTTCAGTGCAAATCTAGCTTATAAAGGTTAAAATGCTCAATTAAATCTTTTCCTCAAATTACAAATTAGAAATCTATAATTTAAATGCATGGGCAAATTCGTCCATTTTTTGGAAGTCTTAAACATGCAGGCTCCATTGTACTGGAAGATAAATCCAACATTAAATAAAGGCTTACCGATTCCATGATTTGAGTGGGCATATTTAACTATTTTACAGGTGGCAATGAATCTTTAACGGAACCGCACGTAGCCATTTTTGATCCATAGTATGGATTTTTTATCTTCTCTGTCTCACTAATCCAGTAAGCGCCTTTGCCATTATTTGCCATTGGACAAAAATCATAATAAAGGATTTCTGAATTTCCACCATCGTTTTTTAGCAATTGATAGAAACTTTCAGAAACAGCCATAAAATAATTGCGCTGTTTTACCAGATCAGATGAGTTTATAATCCTGTCAATGTTTTCAGCAAGTTTTTGTAATTGTCCTTTTTCATCCTTATGAAGTGAATCCGGGTTGATCTTACTTAATTCCTGCTTTAATTGGGTAGCTGCAATTTTTGCCGTCTTAACATCACTGGAAAATAAAGCATTTTTAAGCTCGAGATAAGAAGTGACAAGCGGTTGAATTGGATTACCTGATGCCTGGGCATGTATGACAAGAGGCAGGCCAAACATTAGAATTGCTGTTATTATTATTCTGGTTTTCATTTTGATTTAATTAAATGTGATTGTTATGGAGTTACATCAGTCGGATGTTCTCCTTATGATTTTATTTCTTCAATATTAAACCCGATTTCCTTTAATGCTGACTTCAACTCTTCTGCATTTATATTTTCCAGATCTATTGTAAGTGTTTTAGCTTTTTCGCGCAAATTTACATCCCAATGTTTTTCGCCTGCACATGCATCCAGGATGGGAGTTGCCTTTTCAATACAACCTGAGCAGGTAATGTTTGTTTTATAAGTTTTTTTCATTGTTAAAATATTTTAGTTAAATAATTTAATAGAATAATTTTTATACAAATTTAAAGCCGCAACACCGAGAAATCGTTACTTAATTTACTGAATTTGTTCCAAAATTCGCTACAGTGATTTAAACCTGAGCCGAAGGCTGTTGGTAACCACACTGATACTGCTTAGGGCCATGGCTGCGCCGGCGATCATCGGGTTTAAAAGGAATCCAAATAGCGGATAAAGCACACCGGCAGCCACTGGAATTCCTATGATATTATAAATAAACGCCCAAAATAAGTTCTGTTTAATTAATGATGTCGTATACCGTGATAGATTAATAGCCTGTGGAATGCTGGACAGATCAGAAGAGATTATTGTTATTTTAGCAATGTCCATGGCAATATCTGAACCTTTTCCCATTGCGATACTCACATCTGCCTGAGCAAGTGCCTGCGTATCGTTAATACCATCACCCACCATTGCAACTATTTTTCCCTGATCTTGTAAATTTTTCACATAATCAAATTTATCCTGGGGAGTCGCTTCTGCCTTAATAAAATCAATACCTGTTGCTGTGGCAACAGCCTTTGCAGCCTGTGAATTGTCTCCGGTTAACATGTGCACCTCAATGCCCAGATCATGCAGTTTCCTGATAGCGGTTATTGAAGTCTCCTTAACCTGGTCGGTAACTGCTATTACAGCGAGTGCTTTCGATTCATCAGCAAAATAAAAAACGGTGTTCGCTTCTTCTAACCAGCGCAATGCGGACTGCATCAATTGATCATTAATTTGAATGTTGTTTTCATCTAACAACTTCTTATTGCCCACATAAAACCTTTTATTTTCAGTTTCAGCTGTTACTCCACGTCCTGCAACGCTTTGAACATTCCATGCTTCGTTGACGGCATCATTCGCATAACCGTGCAAAAACCTGGTCACCGCTTCAGACAGCGGATGATCACTTCTTTTTTGAATGTTGTACAAAACCGAACTTAAACGTTGTTTATCTGTTTCCTGGAGCCAAGCCATTTCTGACACTTCCGGATGGCCTTTTGTTATAGTGCCTGTTTTATCCAGCACCACCGTATTTATTTTATGAGTTGTTTCCAGACTTTCTGCATCTTTAATTAAAATACCGTGCTCTGCTCCTTTACCCACTCCAACCATAATTGCAGTAGGTGTCGCCAATCCGAGTGCACAGGGACAAGCAATTATCAACACCGTTACCATTCCCAGCAAGGCATGTGTAAGTGAATTTTCTCCACCAAAAAACATCCACACAATAAATGTCAGCATAGCAATGCCAATCACAACCGGAACAAAAATTGAAGCTATTTTATCAACCAGATGTTGAACAGGAGCTTTACTTCCCTGCGCATCGCGAACTCTTTTTATGATCTGTGACAATAAAGTTTCGCTGCCAACTTTATCGGCACGGAATTGAAAACTTCCCTTTTGATTAATGGTGCCAGTGAAGATTTTATCGCTAACAAATTTTTCAACGGCAATGGGCTCACCGGTGATCATACTTTCATCAATGAATGATGTACCTGATGTAACCGTTCCATCCACAGGAATTTTATTTCCGGGTTTTACCAGGATAATGTCACCCGGCTTTACTACACTTGTAGCTACTTCATACGGTTGACCATCATTGGAAATTAGAGTAACGACCTGGGGCTGAAGCCCGATTAATTTTTTTAATGCCGATGAGGTATTGGATTTAGCTTTTTCTTCCATCAGTTTTCCCAATAAAATAAAAGTAATTACCACAGCTGCTGCCTCAAAATAAACATGACCATGCAATCCGGCCTCATGAAATATGTGTGGAAAAACCGTAACAAAAACGCTAAATAAGTAAGCGATTCCTGTGCTGAGTGCAACAAGGGTATCCATATTAGCTGAACGAAGTTTAAGTTGCTTCCATGCGTTGGAGAAAAATTGTTTCCCAAACCAAAAAACAACTGGAGTTGCTAATAGCATCATGATCACATTTGCATACTGCATATTCATAAATACCATTGCTATTATTACTAACGGAATCGTGAATGCGGCAGCTCCAAAGGTGTTGATACGTACTTGTTTAAAATAATCCCGATGCGCCTGTTCCTTTAATTGTTCACTGTTTGTCTCATCAATGATCAAATCATAACCTATAGATTGTACTGCGATCTTTAATTGAGCAGGCGTTACTATATCCGAAAGAAATTCCACCTGGAGGGAAGTATTTGCAAAATTGGCAGAGGCATTTAACACTCCGGGAATCACTTTGACTATACTTTCAGTACTTACAGCACACGATGCACAAGTCATTCCGGTGACAGGGTAAGATTTTTTTACCGTACCAACATCGTATCCGGCATCCCGTATTTTACCGATCACATTTTCAATTGTCGTTTTGTTATTATCAATGGTAATAACCGCACTACGGTTATTCAATTCTACCCTGTGGTTGATCACACCGGGAGTGGCTTCAAGGGCGTGGTCAACAATAAGAGCACAATGTTCACTATCCATTCCTTCTACAGGAATATTTATTTCAGGATTTGTTATAACAGTTTCCATGATTGAAATTTTTGATGGTACAAAATTCCGAATGGTTGGTAGAAAAATTGTTATACAATTTACTGATTAAGTTGCAAAATTGTCACTTTATACCTCATCCAGGCTTTTACGCCTATGATCCTTGAGTTCCCGGAAATTACTCGGGGTAAAGCCGGTTACCTGTTTAAACTGACTGCTTAAATGCGCTACACTGCTATATCCTAATCGGAAAGCCATTTCTGATAGTGTTAATTCATTATATACCAACCATTCCTTCACCTGTTCAACTTTTTGAGCTATAAAATATTTCTCGAGTGTTATATTTTCGGAATTCGAAAAGAGCTGACTCAGGTATTTATGTTCTTTGTGAAAATGCGTCTCCAGCAATGCAGAAATATTTTTTTTGTTATTCTCCAGGGAGCCATCGCGTATGAGTTGTATTATAAAAATTTTTATATCCTTGATAAGGCGTGCGGTTTTTTCTTCAAGCAAATCAAATCCGTTTGTTTTTAATACTTCGGAAATCAAATTTAAATCAGGATCATTTTCTTGCAAAACTACTTTCCCTAATTCCGCCTCAATGACATTAAATCCCGATCTGGTTAATTCACTTTTGACCACATGAATACAACGAGGGCATACCATGTTTTTTATATGTATTTCTGCAGGCATATGCAAAGGTAACCAAATGAGTTATTAGGAGGACGATTGTAGTGCTCTATTTATTTAATGTCTCAATCCAGCCTAGACATAGCACTAATAAGTAACAGCACTTGTATGGAAAGGTTACAGAAATTATAAACCAGGATTTACATAAATACCAGGTCATTTTTCAGATCGTTAATTTTTTTCTGTAATATCATAAAAAAGCGGTTGCGTTCCTTTTCACTCACTGAACTGATCAGCGATGATTTCCTCATCGTATTTTCAAGTGATTGTTTCGTAAAATCGCAGAATTTTTTATCCCGGGTAATCATATAATTCATCACTCCATGATTCAAGAAAACAGTCTGCACGCCATCCGTTTCAGTCAGTACGGTATTATGCCCGGTCGACACTTCATTAAAATACAGCTGGTAGTTATTAACTCCGCCAACGGGTTTTTGACCGATTAAATATTTTTCGCCATTGCTCGCCTGATCCTTGATATGCTCAACCAACGCTTCTACCTGGTCGTATAATACATGTACGCT
>JALYQW010000100.1 GCA_030855635.1 Bacteroidota bacterium
ATGGTTTCACAAACTTATACCATGCCGGGAGTTGATATTATTGCTGGCAAAAACCACCTGTTTACCAATGTTCCCGGTTCTTTGAATTACTTATCTCCTCTTGAAATTCAGGCCGTGCAACCGGTGAATGGAAACGAAATATTACGTAAAGCAACTGGCCTGAACGTAGTTGAAGAGGAGGGATTAGGGTTACGAACTAATATCGGTATACGGGGGTTAGATCCAGACCGGAGTCGCACAGTTTTGATGCTGGAGGATGGTGTACCGGTGGCACTGGCACCCTACGGTGAACCTGAGATGTATTATACACCCGCTATTGAACGCATGAGTGGTATTGAAATATTAAAAGGAAGTGGATCTATTTTGTATGGTCCTCAGACTATTGGTGGAGTAATAAACTATCAAACTATTGACCCTCCTGCTTCACCCGAAGGGTTTGCAAAACTTACCGGAGGACCGGGTGGATATTTTACCGGTTTAATTGGTTATGGTTCTACATTTGGGAAGACAGGGGTGCAGGTAAATTATCTGCGAAAGCAGGCCGATGATTTCGGGACAATGAATTTAAAGCTGAATGATCTTTCATCAAAGCTTATTTTTCATCTGAATGAAAAATCGATTCTGGGGGTTAAAGTAGGATTATATAACGAAACGTCTAACTCCACTTATATAGGACTTACTCAAAGCATGTACGATGAGGGAGGAAATGATTTTACAGAATTAGCTCCGGATGATAAACTTGCTATTCGACGGTATTCCATGAGCCTGAATCACAATTACCGGTTCTCAAAAAAAGTACAACTTCAAACTTTGGCCTACGGGTATACCACAACACGGGATTGGCAACGCCAGGAATTTGCTTCCAATTCTTTTGATGATAATGGAATATTAAATCCGAAACCAGCTGATTATTCCGGTGTCACCTGGGGTGATGAAACTATTGAAGGTGGAGCCCTTTATATGCGTAATGCCACAGGAAATCGCAACCGCACATTTGAAGTTGCCGGGATCGAACCCCGGATTAATTTTACTTTTAACACCGGAAAAATTCAACATGAATTAACATCAGGAGTACGCTATCTTTATGAAAGAGCTTTTGAACAACGAATCAATGGGTCGAAAGCAGATGCTTCGTCAGGGTCTCTTGTTGAAGATGAGATAAGGACAGGAAATGGTTACAGTATTTTTCTTCACGACAAAATAGTTGTGACCAAAAAAATAAGTATTACTGGTGGAATACGCTTCGAGCATTTCGATTATGAACGCGACATTCGTCGTGGACGGTTCAGTATAAATGGGGTTAACGTAACCCGTGATACCATGGTAGTAAATGGCAGTGAAGTGTCGGCGATCATCCCTGGCGCGGGCATTAATCTTATGGTGAATTCCAATCTGAATATTTTTGGTGGGGTGCACCGGGGTTTTGCTCCACCGCGTGTGAAAGATGCCATTTCTTCTGAAGGAGTCGCCTACGAATTGGATGCTGAATTGTCATGGAATTATGAAGCAGGCATCCGTTCCACTCCGTTTAAATGGTTGAGTGTAGAACTTACCGGATTTTACATGGATTTTGAAAACCAGGTAATTCCTGTTTCCGAATCCTCCGGTGGAACGGGTTCAGGATTAATAAACGGGGGACAGACCACGCACACCGGTGTAGAAGCCGGCTTTTCGTTTACAACAAAAGAATTGTTTGCCTCTAAATATTATGCTGAAATCAAAGCTGGCGCAAGTTACGTGAAATCAGTTTTTTCATCCGATCGGTTTATTGATGGAGAAGCAACAGGAGAAAACATCAACGGCAACTTCACGCCTTATGCTCCTGAATGGAATTTCAACGGAGGAGCCGGTATTTATTCACCGTTTGGTTTAAGTCTTAATTTCAACGTCAATTACGTCAGCGATCAGTTTAGTGATGAAATCAATAGTACCATTTCATCCGCCAATGGCAGAACAGGAATCAATCCTTCTCACTACACCGTTGATGCAGGAATTAAATATGTTCTTTCCAGGATCAATACAACATTCTCAGTATGCATGAAAAATGTCACTGATGAGAGGTCTATTACAACGCGTCGTCCTCAGGGCATCCGTGTGGGATTGCCCCGAATGGTATTTGTAGGAGTTAAAGTTAATTTCTGATCCGTTTATTTCCTTCCGGTAACCGGATTATAAAATAAGCCTAACGACAACTCATTATAATACCTGGGTTTATAAGATATCCCCGGAGCATATACGAATTTGAATTCTGCCTTTAGGCGAACCCAACCTGATAACCGAATTATAAGAGTATTAGAAAGGTCCATGTCATATTGATCGCGTTCAATTCCTTTAATAAAGATTTTTCCATTACAATTTATTTCTGTTTTTGATTTTATTTCTTTCACCAGGTAATACTGTATGGAAAAACCATAATCGAAATATATAATTCCACTATTAAAAGTTCCGAGCGGAATGCTTTCAGTTGTAACTGCTTTATTGGATTCCGGAAACGAACGGATGCGTGCTGTTGCCAGGGAAACATTAATTACAGACTCCCCTGAAATGCGGTAGCCCGACCCCAAGCCCATCTCCAGTAAAAACGGATTTAAAAACGATTCTGTTTTTTTTGATGAAACCTTCCCGGTTACAGGATCGGATGAATAACTATAGGTATTAAGGATGTGGGAATGGAAAAGCGACGAGAGTGAATGACTGAACGGATTTTTTCCTGCCTTGTACAAATAATGAACCTGTAACTTGTCAGCATGTTTGTACCATATGGAATCTTGAAAATAAGTAAATCCTATATCGAGTTTTGAGGTATAGATATGTGACGCCTTCATAGTGGATAATTCATAGTACACACCCAGGTCGGAAATCAGCAACAGGCTGTACCCGGAAACACTATATGGAGAAGAACTATGATTTAATGAAAATGACAACCCTCCCGAAAACTCAGCCCGCGAAGTTTTTGTGGTATCATCTGAAAAGCCAACATTCAGTTGAAACCACAACACAAAAAGTACAGTGCCTGATAAAAAAGTATTCAAAAATAGGTTTATAAAAAGTACCTGAATATTTTAATTGTAAGGTTAAACTTTATTCATCTGAAGTAAAATATTTTTTGTCCGATTCACTCCAGCATGATTTCCAATCAGCGTTTATCAAATAAAGTTCATAACTTATATTCTTATTGTTTTTCAATGAATCCAACCATATAGCAGATTTCTCCTTAAAAATCTTTTTTCCCGCAAATGAAGCGGTTGTCATGAAAATATAAAAATCTTTCTCGTTCATAGCAACTTTCTCAATTGGATTACACTCCGGATCCTCCATCAGCATCAAAAATGAATCAAGTGTGAATTGATCTGAAAAATTATAGGGCTTCGCGGCATGTAACTCTGATAGAAATACTTCAGCAGGTCCGTTACAATTTGGCTTCAGGCTATCTTTAAAAGGAATATATTTCCCCTCTTTGTTAAATACGAGCACATCCGGGATTGAAAAAGTACGGGGTTCCTTCCAAATTTGAGCTTTTATCCCGTAATACGGAATATCCTGAAATCCGATGTCGTTATGAAATTCCGAAATAGCTTCATGGGTTTTAATATCTGCTTTCTTAAGTCCATAAATTTTTCTTAAAACCAGTTTGCAACCGGAAAAAAGAAAGCATGCAAGTAGTAGCGTGACACAAATTTTGCTTTTCATAAGAATAAATTAAATAATACCGGGAAGAAGAATCTTCCCGGTATTAAAGGTTACTTAACTGGAATAGATATAAAAAGAATTCCGTTGCGCTCTATTATTTTGTGTTTTCCCGCAACTAATGTTTTACTCCCGGATAATCCCAGTTGTTGCACGATTTCACTTGAAATAGGACTGTCATCTTCCATTAAAAATACTCCGGTGCTGAAATATTTTTTATAAGTGTCGGAAGAAATTCCACTTGCTTTATCTATTTCTATCACCATCAGGTTCCTATTTAAATCATCCGTATACATTGTACCTGTGGCAGAATTAATTTTGCCTGAAGTACCACTAATGGTTAGATCACAAACGCCAAATCCCTCACAATCTCGTCTTCGGGCAACTATGAATGAAACGGTGATCTTGGGTTTAAATGCAGAAGTTGCTCCAAGAACAACCGACGCCGGTACCTCCGGTGCAGTGGCAAAAGTCATGACTGAGAAGCATTCTAAAAGAACGAATGTGAATAAAAAGAAATTTTTAATTGAAATTTTCATAATAAAAAGTTTTGAAAAATAATATTGAAAAATAACATCGTGTACAAAGCCCGCGACGAAGCTGGTTTATTTATCAGCTGCTGATAAACAAAATAAAGAATTACGTGTTTGTCTAATGAACCTCCTTTCAGAAATGTGCCGGCATTTTCATTGGTTATCGAGGGTACCAACCTGAGAAAATGAAAAAACCTGCGGATTAATATTAAAAATACGCTTTAAAAACAGGGCAAACATAAGTGCTCATAGCAGAATTACCAAACAAATTTGAAGAAACTTTTCAACATCTTCCGGCAAAAAGGCCAGAGGGAGTTCACAACAAATTGATAATTAGTATTATATAGAGCTATTTATGAATTAATTTTTTTTTCGTATCTTGTTGCCCATTCTTAAAAATCGCATAACGCCACCAATGAATCTAAAAAGCCAGGTAAAATTTGTCGATAAGGACAAATCATTATTCTTTGCGACTGTTAAAAAGAGGGTCGACGATTACTTTAGGGAAAACAATCTTTCAAAAAATGCTAATACCACAATGGTTATTAAATCCATTGTACTATTAGTTTCCTATTTTCTTCCTTTTGTGCTTCTTGTTTTATTTCAGCCCGGATTGCTGGTATCCTGTTTATTATGGTTACTGATGGGATTCGGACTGGCAGGTATCGGAATGTGTATTATGCATGATGCTAATCATGGTGCATATTCCAACAACAAGTTGGTTAATTTCATAATGGGCCATACACTCAATTTAGTGGGAGGGTCGGTGTTTAACTGGAAATTGCAACATAACATTCTTCATCATACCTATACCAATATTGCTCACCTGGATGAAGACATAGCGGATAAACTGGTGTTACGGTTTAACCCTCATACAAAAGTTAAAAATTACCAGAAACTGCAATATATTTACGCATTCCTTTTTTACGGAATACTAACATTGTACTGGGCTTTACTTAAGGATTTTATTCAGTTTGCACGTTATACACGTAACGGCGTCAATCCTGGTACCACCAAAGAAAATGTAATCATGGTGAGCCGTATGGTCATCGACAAACTGTTTTATTTTGCATTAACTCTAGGTATTCCTTTGATGGTAGGCATTCCATTAGGTCATGTCCTTACCGGTTTCCTTCTGATGCATTTTGCTTCAGGAGTCATTCTCACTGTGGTATTTCAGCTTGCACATACTGTTGAAGGCACGGCACATCCATTACCCAATGATGCAGGTGATATTGAAAACTGCTGGGCCATTCATCAAATGAATACCACAGTAAATTTTTCAAAGGGAAGTCCTTTCCTTACCTGGTACCTGGGCGGTCTTAATTACCAGGTAGAACATCACCTGTTTCCCAGGATTTGTCATGTACATTACCCCGCACTGGCACCGATTGTAGAAGCTACAGCTAAAGAATTTGACGTTCCTTATTTACAAAATGAAACGTTTGGCAAAGCATTCAAATCGCATATGGCCACACTCAAACGATTCGGCAGATTGCCTGATATTAATGAAGCGATCGCCTGATAGACTCTATTACTAATAAAAAGGGATGCAGTGTTGCATCCCTTTTTTTATGGATTTCATTTAATGAATATCCCCGCCGCAAGCAGCGGGGCATCAACAATGCAATAATTTATCTATTCGCCCCAAGGAGCTGGGAATTTAATCCCGACTTACGCGTCCACCGACCGCGTGTCGCAATAGCTTTAGCGGTGGCACAAGCTCCGGCTTTTCAGGAGCGTAGGTGGATTAAAAACAGAGCTTTAGCCACTCAGATAATTTTCTTCTTCATGGTTTTCAAAATGGCTTCTGAGACTGAATGCACTTCGAGCTTTTTATAAATATTTTTAATATGATGCCTTACTGTATCATGGGTAATGCTGAGTGCATCGGCAACCATCTTATAGCTTTTACCTTTACACAATTGATCTAGTACTTCCTTTTCACGATCGGTTAAATGAGCGGAAGAATCACCGGGCATCATAAAGGAAGAAACCACCATGCGAGCAATTCTTCCACTCATTGGAGCTCCACCATCACGCACGTCACGGATGGCATCCAGGATTTTTTCCGGAGAAGCATTTTTGGTGAGGTATCCGCAGGCACCGGCGCACAGGGAATCAAATACCGTATCATCATCAGCAAAAACAGTCAGCATAATCACATCGAGGTCGGGCATTTTGGGTTTAAGAAGTTTCAGGCAGTCGATACCACTCATCCCGGGAAGGTTGATATCCATTAACACCACGTCAGGTTTGATTTCAGGAATCTTTTTTGCCGCTGTTTCAGCATCTGAAAATGAACCCACGCATTCGAATTCATTTTTGTGCTCTTTAATTACAATCTGCAAGCCTTCGCGTAAATCATGATTGTCATCAACAAGTGCTACTTTTATCATAACTTTTTAATTTAGATTATTCATTTGTAAATCGAGTTCAGCCACTGTACCATCACCTTCCGAATGAATGTGGATATCAGCATCAATCATTTGTGCACGCCGTTTCACATTATTAAGTCCGTGACCTACATTATGCCCATTCATTTTAAATCCTTTACCGTTGTCACGGAAACGGAATTTAATACGGCTGTCATCCCTGACAAGGTCAAGATGGGTTGTAGAACTATGAGCATGCTTGAGACTATTATTCATGACTTCCTTAAAGATCAATAACACATGCCTTTTGTGAGCAGGAGAAATAATTTTGGTTTTCAGATCTTCTGCAATTTCTTCGGCATCAAATAATACACCTGTATTATCGAAAAGCTCCAGCCCAAATTCACGTATCTGACTGTATAAATCATACACCGAATCTTTATCAGGATCCATTGCCCATAACATGTCTTTCATGGTATGATACAAAGTTCCGGAAGCGTCAATGATGCGGTCAAGATGAGGGCGAAGTTCCACTTGTTCCGGCCCGATCTTCTTTTTTAATATTTCGGCAAACCAGGAAATTATAGTCAGTTTATGACCTAGTTCATCATGAAAATCGGCAGCAGTAGCCCTGCGCAATTGTTCCACTTCACGCACTTGCGCCAGTTTCATGCTAAGGCGGTACTTATGCAATCCCCATAATACTCCTGTAATAAAAACAGCTATCACCAAATAAAACCAGATGGATTTATAAAATGGGGGATTGATAATAATAGTAAACATGTCTCCCGAAGTATTGTACACACCATCACTGTTCGCTGCTTTCACTTTGAAGATATACCTCCCCGGGGGAAGTTGCGAAAAATTCACCCTGTTGGAATTTCCGGAATAAGTCCAGTCTTTCTGAAAACCCTCTAACTGGTAGGCATATTGGTTTTTTTGAGGATCCACGTAATGAAGCCCTATAAAATTTACAGTGAAAGTATTGTCTTTATACTTCAACTCAATAGTTTTCGACTGTTGAAAATCAGAGAGGTTGATCATTTTATTTCCTTCCAATACTAGATTAGTAATGGCAACATAAGGCGAAGTATTATCGCGTCGTATTTGTTCGGGATAAAACGAAGTGTAACCCTCAATCCCACCAAAAAACATTTCCCCGTCAGGAGCTTTGTATGAAGCATAGCTGTTAAACTCGTTACTTTGCAAACCATCATGCACATCGTATGTGGCAATGGCCGTACCCACTGGGTCAAATTCAGTGAGTCCGTTGTTGGTACTCAACCAGATGTTCCCTGTGCGGGAATCCGGTATTATTGAATAAATTACGTTATTCTTTAATCCGTTCCGTGTGGAATAATTGAGAAAGCGTTTCTCCTGTTCTTCTGTAACAACACGAGTAAGTCCATTCATGGTTCCTAACCAGATATATCCGTTTTTATCCTGAGCAATGCAAAGGATATTATGGTTACGAAGGCTGTTGGTATCCTTGGGGTTGTGGTTATAAGTTACCTGCTTCCTGGAAAGATTATTAGCGGCCTTGTTCTTTGCATAAAACTCCAATCCGCTTGAAGTACCCAGCCAGTAATTTCCACCGGAATCTACAAAGAAAGCGCTGAGATAAAATCCGCGGTCAAGCAGTTTTTTCTGATCTTCAATTTTAATGACCGGTAGAAATTTTTTCGTGCCATGATCGAATTCATATACGCTGTACCGTAAGATTACATAAATTCTTCCCAGGTCATCTTTTACGATGGTGCGCATTAAATTTCCTTCAATCTCATCAGGAAAAGGAATTGCCGTAACAGTATAATCAACTCCTGATTTTGTTACATTGAACAATTCACTCCTGGCTCCGAAATAAATACTGCCATCAGGTCCCGATGCCAGACCATTAATATAATCTTCTCCAGTATGTGAAGTTGAATGTGCCGAAGGAAGAAAGGATCTGTACTTTTTCGTAAACCTGTCGTACATCAGCAACCCGGTTGTAGTTCCCACCCATACCTGTTGTAAATGATCCTTGATGACACTGGTTACAAATGCTGTTGGTAATGGAGCTCCTGCTAATTTGTTAGTTGTAAATTTTTTGGTAACGGGAACCAGTCGCACCAGCCCTCCTGCATTAAACCCCGTCCATATAATTCCTCTGGTAATTTTATCTTCCCAGAATGAAATGGCTCTACCATTTTCAAGTGCGTTGACTGGTGCTGCAGCATCCACTTTTTCAAACTTTAGCTTTCCGTTCGGTATATTGCTGATAGCTGAAGCACGGATTACCTGTACACCACGATCGTTATATCCAACCCAGATATCTCCGTTTGATGCGGTGAATAAAGTAGCAGCGAGATTGCTAACCATTCCTTCCTGCAAGACACTTTCTTTAGAGATCGTTATCCTGTTTTGTGTAAGGGGATCAATGATTACAATTCCATTCCGGCCACCTGCCCATACCCTACCCGATTTGTCAAGGGTGATCGAATATACGTAGGCATCTTCAAGCAGATTATTTTTCTTGCTGTACCATTTTTCCTGTACCGGCTTATCAGCTGTATGAATCTTAAATAGCCCGGCGAAAGTGCCTACCCATAAATCATTCCGGTTTCCTGAGGCAATTACATTAATGAACTTGTCGGCAATGGTGTCTTCAGCGATTGTTTTTAACGGAATTTTATCAAACACAAACTCCACCTGATTTTGAGAACGTGTTTCTTTTAAACGGTGCAGTCCGTTTCCGGTTCCAACCCAAATTGCACCATTAGCATCCTGATGAAGCGCGGTAATCATATTACTTGCAAGACTGCCGGGCTTTCCATCCGCTAAGAAATGGCGGAAACCCACTGCCGGAATATAGAGATTCAGACCATGATTGGCGGTACCAGCCCATATCCTGCCATTGGAATCACACAAAAGTGCCGACAGGTTATTTGACGAAATGGAATTGGTATCAAAAGGTTCATCCCGGAATACCTGGAAAGAAGTGCCATCATAACGGTTCAGACCATCCTGGGTGGCCATCCAGATAAATCCACTTTTGTCCTGGACGATGTCATACACAGAACTTTGAGAAAGTCCATCCGCCACTGAGATGTGAACGGCTTTATAGGGCTGACCTATGGCAAAAAAAGGCAGCAACAGGTAGCAATAAATCAGGAGTTGTTTCATGAGAATCCGGTATTAACAAAATTACGAAAAAAGAGGGGATTCCGGTTTTCACATGAAGATGTGGAGGACTGGCACTTATGACACCCGGCTCCAGTCGGAACGGCCTTTCATTTTATTTTCGAGTATCGTTCTGGCTACCTGGTTTTCAGGCAAGATTAATTCGGGATCTTTTTCCAGCAACTGCAGGGCGGCTTTTCGCGAAAGTTCTAAAATAGCTCCGTCTTTCGCCAGATCTGCGATCTTAAGTTCAATGGTCCCCGACTGCATCGTTCCGGTAATATCTCCCGGTCCGCGTAAACGTAAATCCACTTCAGCAATTTCAAAACCATCGTTGGTCCGAACCATAGTTTCCATTCGCAGCCGGGCGTCGGCGGATAATTTGTAACCGGTCATTAGTATGCAATACGACTGCTCAGCACCCCTACCTACACGACCGCGTAACTGGTGTAATTGCGACAGACCAAATCGTTCCGCACTTTCAATTATCATCACGGAAGCATTGGGAACATTCACTCCAACTTCAATAACAGTAGTGGCTACCATGATATGTTTTTTTCCCTCGGCAAACAATTTCATTTCATCTTCCTTGTCCTTGGGTTTCATTTGGCCATGCACTACACTCACCCTGAAATCGGGCAACGGAAAATCACGACATAACGCTTCATATCCTTGCTGCAGATTCATCAGATCCAGTTTTTCTGATTCTTTAATCAATGGATAAACAATATAAATCTGGCGTCCCTTTAAGATCTCTTCTTTCATAAATCCTGCAAGACGAAGACGGGATGATTCATAACGATGCTCTGTACGGATGGCTTTTCTTCCGGGAGGTAATTCATCAATAACACTGGTATCAAGATCCCCGTAAAGGGTCATAGCCAGTGTACGTGGGATGGGTGTAGCGGTCATCACCAGCACATGCGGAAGCGTGTTGTCCTTGCTCCACAACCGAGCACGCTGCTCAACGCCGAAGCGGTGCTGTTCATCAATCACTACCAGTCCCAGTTTTTGAAATTGCACACGATCCTCTATCAGCGCATGGGTACCCACTAAAAAATTAAGTGATCCATCAGCGAGTTGCTCCAATAATTCCGTTCGTGCTTTTTTCTTTGTGGATCCAGTGAGCAAAGCAATGGTCATACCGGTACCGTTTAAAAATTCCGACAAAGTATTAAAATGTTGTTGGGCAAGAATTTCAGTTGGTGCCATCATGCAAGCCTGATAACCGTTATCGAGCACCATAATCATACTCATAAGTGCAACGAGCGTTTTACCACTGCCGACATCACCTTGCAGCAACCGGTTCATTTGTTTACCGCTTCCCATATCGGTACGTAACTCTTTCAACACCCTTTTTTGTGCACCTGTAAGTTCAAACGGAAGTTGCCGGCTATAAAAATTATTAAAATGATCGCCTATTTTTGCTATAGGCAGTCCTTTATACTTTTCGAGTTTTATCAATTTTCGCTTCAGCAATTCCAGTTGAATGAAAAAAAATTCTTCAAACTTTAATCGGAACTGCGCCTTTTTTAAAGCCTCCGCATCCGAGGGAAAATGAATACTCAACAGCGCTTCCCGCAAAGGCAACATCCTGAAAGCCTCTGTTACTTCCCGGGGTAGCGACTCTGTCATTACTTTCGGAAGTTGCTGTAATAAGTTTTTCTGTAAACGTAAAATTCCTTTGCTATCGAGCCCCCTCATTTTGCATTTCTCGGTAGAGCTGTAAAAGGGTTGAAGGGTTATGTTAATTGCTTCAGGCTTTATGGATGCCAGGTCCATTTCGGGATGCACAAAATTATATTTCCCATTGAATTCTGACGGTTTACCGAAAACAATATATTCCATTCCCGGCTGAAGCGAATCCTGGATCCATTTTATTCCTTTAAAAAAAACCAACTCAATCGCCCCCGATTCATCCCGCAAGGTAGCAATGAGTCGCTGCGAACGCTTCTCTCCGGCAGTGGTAATATTGGTAATTTTTCCTTTTACCTGTATCCAGGCATTGTCATCCTTAATTTCTGCAATCTTATAAAATTTCGACCTGTCAACATACCGGAATGGAAAGGTATACAACAGATCGTTGTATTTAAAAATTCCCAGTTCCTTTTTCAGGATGTCACCCCGTTGCGGGCCAACACCTTTAAGGAATTCTATGGATGTGTCGAAAAAGGATTGCATAGCTGGTAAAAGTAAGAATAAACAGATTCTTTTTTGTGAGAAGTCAGTGCTTCTTCTCAATTTAAACTCATACTGCCTGATAACAAAAATAAATGCTAAATAGAAAACTCCGTTTAGCATTTATTCAACAAATGAAATTATTAAATGTGCGCAGTATCCTTCGGCATGGCAGCGTCTACATTAACATCCAACGCTCTTGCAATAGCCAATCCCAGTTGCATATCGGCACGGAAGAAATGGCACAGCTGCCGGTTGATGATGTCCATTCGTTTCGGACCTGAAATGCCTTTCATAGTACCCGCAATATTACTCACCAGGTTATTGCGATCAAAATCATTCATCACATTACGGTACAATGCACCGGGTTGTGAATAATGATCGTTATCGCCCTCTCCGTTACGATCGTACCAGTCGGCTAAAGTAGCTTCCAGTTTCATTGCAGGCTCTTTAGTAGACCCATCGATATAAGTATCATCAAAACTGTTCGGAAAATAATTCGGTGTATTTCCACCATTGCCATCGATCCGCATTTGTCCGTCACGCTGATAATTATTTACCAGGTACGGACAGCGGTTAACCGGAATTTGCTCGTAGTTTCCGCCCAAACGGTAACGGTGCGCATCCGGATAACTGAGTAACCTTCCCTGTAACATTTTGTCAGGAGAATAACCAATACCATCAATCACATGAGCAGGTGCAAACGCGGCCTGTTCCACGTGTGCAAAATAATTATCAGGGTTTTCATTCAGTTCCAGTACACCCACGTCGATTAGCGGAAACTCCTTATGTGGCCATACTTTGGTAAGATCAAAAGGATTCCACTGGAAAGTAGCCGCCTGTTCCTGCGTCATCACCTGAATTTTCAAAGCCCATTTCGGAAAATCCTTTTTCTCGATAGCTTCAAACAAATCACGCTGTGCGAAATCGGGATCATTGCCTTTCATGACACCGGCATCATCATTGGTGAAATTTTTAATCCCCTGCATAGTTTTAAAATGAAACTTCACCCATACCGATTCATTGTTCTTATTGATCATTGAAAAAGTATGGCTTCCGAAACCATCCATGTGGCGGTATCCGAAAGGAGTACCACGATCACTCATCAAAATCATTACCTGGTGCAAACTCTCAGGGTTCAAGCTCCAGAAATCCCACATCATAGTTGCACTTTTTAAATTCGTTTGCGGATCTCTTTTTTGCGTGTGAATAAAATCACCGAATTTTTTCGGATCCTTAACAAAAAATACCGGCGTATTGTTTCCTACCAGGTCCCAGTTGCCATCTTCAGTATAAAATTTCAATGCAAATCCGCGAGGATCCCTTTCAGTGTCGGCACTGCCTTTCTCACCTCCTACAGTGCTAAAGCGAAGAAATACTTTTGTTTGCTTGCCAATTTCAGAAAACGGTTTCGCTTTGGAGTATTTGGTGATATCATGGGTGACTGTTAAGGTTCCATAAGCTCCCGAGCCTTTGGCGTGCACTACCCTTTCGGGGATGCGTTCGCGGTTAAAATGCGCCATTTTTTCATGCAAGATGTAATCCTGAAGCAGTAACGGTCCGCGTGGACCGGCGGATTGTGAATTCTCGTTTTCTGCATAAGGGCGGCCACTGGCTGTGGTGAGCTTTTTCTTTTTTTCTTTCATGATGTCGTTATTAATAGGTAACCGGTTAATTTTCCAGGTTACGAAGGTGAATTATTTGTTTTTATAAATCAAATCGATTATCTTTATGATCTGATAGATAAATTCTATGATAACTTCTTTTTCCCTCTTACAACTGGAATACGTGGTAGCTGTGGATAACTGGCGGCACTTTGCCCTGGCAGCCGAAAAATGCTTCATTACGCAACCGACCTTAAGTATGCAAATTCAAAAACTCGAGCGTGACCTGGGGGTATTATTGTTCGACCGGAGCAAACAACCGGTTATTCCTACCGAAGCCGGGGTAGCACTTATCGAACAGGCAAAAATCATTTTGAAAGAGGCAGCCAGAATCCCGGAAATGGTATCTGAAATGCGGGGAAAGGTGGAAGGAGAAATCAGGCTTGGGATCATTCCTACCATAGCACCCTACCTCATACCGCTGTTCATTAATAAATTTTTGAAGAAATATCCCGGAATCAAACTCATTATTCATGAACTGATAACCGAAGAAATTATTGACAGGTTAAAAAAAGGGCAGCTCGATGCGGGATTATTATCAACTCCGCTCGAAGAGAAAAGCATTCGGGAAGAACCTCTTTTTTATGAAGAATTTGTGGTGTATCTTTCAAAAGACGATAAATCATTTTCTAAAAAGTACCTCCTTCCAAAAGATATTGATGTCTCACGGTTGTGGCTATTGGAAGAAGGGCACTGCTTCCGCTCTCAAATCATGAACCTTTGTGAACTCCGAAAAGCTTCCGGTGTGGATAAACGTTTTGATTATGAAACAGGCAGCATTGAAACACTCAAGATGATGGTGGAGCTGAATCACGGTATTACCATCCTCCCTGAACTTTCTGTGGATGGACTGTCAAAAACACAAAAGAAAATGGTTAGGAGGTTTAAAGACCCGGCACCTGTAAGGGAAGTAAGTATTGTTACCCACCGGAATTTTATCAAGATTAAAATCATTACCGCTCTTAAAGAAGAAATTCTGAATGCCATACCGGAAATTATGAAATCACGGTCTTTATCCTGATAACTTATGTCTCATCTTTTAACTTCAATTATTTCACTTTAAACTTCAAAAAATCCTTTTTAGCTGATTCGCTTTGATTACCTTTGATTCTTCCTCCCCTCCCCAATGAAAAGGATCTTATTTGTTATACTTGCTGTAACCGGCTTGTCAATACTGCGTGTAAAGGCACAGGCGCCTGATTTCATTACTGCCTTTTCCAACAGTTTCGGCGGCTCCTTTAATGAAGATTTTTTTGCAGGTGCACCCTATTCTGACGGCGGATATCTGATGACGGGTTTTTCTAATTCTTTTAATGGTGACATTGATACCCTGGCAGCTTTCGATACTACAAACATTTTTGTTGTAAAATGCAATGCTTTCGGTGTGAAGGAGTGGGCGAAAACTTTCGGCGGCAACGCTTACGATAAAGCCCGTTACATTATGGAAGATCTTGAGGGGAACATACTGGTGGTAGGAGGTACTTACTCAACGGATGGTGATGTGGACAGTAGTTATGGAAACGGTGATTTATTTGTATTAAAACTGGATCCTGCCGGTACTATCATCTGGTTCCGGAATTATGGCGGTACCGGTTATGAAGGCGGCCGTATGATTCAGCAATTTCCAAATGGTGATTACCTGATTGCAGGATATACTACTTCAAAAAATTATGATGTGGATACCACGCGCGGTTTGCATGATGGCTGGCTGCTAAAGATGAATATTGATGGCGATGTGATCTGGTCGCAAACATACGGCGGTTCCGGCGAAGACCGCATGCGGAGTTTTATTGAAACCCCCGATGGCGGGTATATGTTTTTTGGCAGTTGCAGTTCAAACGACTTCCAGCTTTCCGGTAACCATGGAGGTTCTGATTACTGGGTGGGAAAAGTAGATTCACTGGGTAATCATGAATGGAGTAAATTGTATGGAGGCTCACTGGATGAACTTGCCTATCACATTCAACCCACTTCCGACGGAAATTATTTGTTAACCGGAAGTACCTACTCAAATGATGGAGATGTTACCGGATTTAAAGGAGGAACCGATGGCTGGCTGGTAAAAATTGATTCTACTGGTAATTTAATTTCGCAAAATTGTTATGGTGGTTCGTTGTTCGACAGGCTGAATCGTAGTTATGAAAACAGCCAGGGAAAAATTATGACGTTCGGGTTTGCACAATCTTCCGATTTCGATCTGGCCGGCAGCAATGTGGGACCTTCACAAAACTTCTGGCTGGTACAATTGGATGGAAATATGACTGTGGACTGGAGTTTCTGCACCGGTGGCACCAATTCCGATCTGGGTGAAGACATGTTTTTTAATGCAGCCGATAGTTCGTTCATCCTGATGGGGGATTCCAAATCAGTTAATGGTTCCGTATTGAACAATCATGGTGATTATGATTTCTGGATCGTTAAACTTTCACAATTCACTTCCATAAATGAAATGAGTGAGCAGGAATTTTCAGGTTACTTCTCTGCGGATGCTAATGCATTGGTGATCCTCTCTCACATTAACACAAAAACAAATTTACAAATCACCGATGCCTCTGGAAAAATAATATACGAGCACAAAAGTATTCAGCTTTCTGTTGGAGAAAACCATTTTCCACTTCCAGCATCTGTAATAACATCCGGAATATATTACCTGCAACTCGAGTCACCAAAAAGCACTTCCGGATTTCGCTTTGCGAACATACGCTGATCGAAAAATATTAAAATTAAAAACCCCGGAGTGTGCCGGGGTTTTTTAATGTTCAATGCTGAGCAATTTCTTCCTTTCGGTTGTGGTTAGCCTACTGCATTCGTTTAACATTAACAGCGTTGAGTCCTTTTTTTCCTTCAGTAACTTCATACGAAACCAGGTCGTTCTCCCTGATTTTGTCGACCAGACCTGAATGATGTACGAAGATCTCCTGCTGGGAGTCGTCCTCAAGGATGAATCCAAAGCCCTTGGATTCATTGAAAAATTTTACTTTTCCAGTTTTCATTGCGTAATCAATTAATTTTGTGAATAATGCGTCAAAAATAACATTATTTATTTACAAACCACAAAACCGGAAAAAAATCACGTATCTATGCATGGCTTATTAGAAGTTGAAGGTCAATTAGTTGACATAATTAACCGGAAGATTTATTTGGCGAATGTGTCAATTTCAAAAGGGAAAATTCAAAAAATTACCCCTCTGGAAACCCATAAAAAAAGTCCATTTGCGGAAACACACTTGCCGTTCATACTGCCGGGCTTTGTGGATGCCCATATTCACATTGAAAGTTCTATGTTAACACCGTATGAATTTGCCAGGCAGGCGTTGGTGCATGGCACTGTAGCCACGGTAAGTGACCCGCATGAAATTGCAAATGTGTGTGGGCTGGATGGAATTTATTACATGATTGAAAATGCTAAAGACGCACATTTGAAAATTTGTTTTGGAGCCCCTTCTTGTGTTCCTGCAACTACTTTTGAAACCTCAGGTGCTTCCATTTCCCCTGCTGATGTTGAGCAACTCCTGCTGCGTGATGATATATATTATTTATCAGAAATGATGAATTATCCCGGGGTACTTTTTAAAGATCCGGAAGTGATGGAAAAAATAGCTATTGCAAAAAAGTCGGGTAAGCCCGTTGACGGACATGCACCGGGATTGGCGGGTGACCAGGCGGTGCAATACATCGCTGCAGGCATCACTACCGACCATGAATGTTTTACAAAACAGGAGGCGCTCCACAAGTTAAAACATGGGATGAAAATTTTAATACGCGAAGGATCAGCGGCAAGAAATTTTGAAGCACTGCATGAGTTAATTTCAGAATTTCCTGACCAGGTAATGTTGTGCAGTGATGACAAGCACCCGGATGAATTGCTCCTCGGTCATATCAACCTGGTTGTGAAACGTGCCTTGCAAAAAGGGCATTCTTTATTTGATGTGCTGCAATGTGCCTGTATCAACCCGGTAGTACACTATAAGTTGGATGTGGGTCTGCTGCGGGAAGGTGATCCTGCCGACTTTATTGTGGTAGATAATCTCTCTGAATTTAATATCCTTAAAACTTGTATTGATGGAAAAATTGTAGCAGAAAAAGGAAAATGTATCCTTGAAAATAAAAGCCCTGATTTAATTAACAACTTTGCTGCTACTCAAAAATCCCCGGCTGATTTTCGCATACGCGCCAGCGGTAGTTCCATGAATGTTATTGAAGCCATCGATGGCCAGTTGATCACCCGAATGGTTCAATATCCTGTCAAATCAGAAAATGGCTTCGCTATTGCGGATGTTGAAAATGATATTTTGAAAATTACGGTCGTAAACCGTTACCGGGATGAAGTTCCGGCTGTTGCCTTTATAAAAAATTTTAATCTGAAAAGTGGTGCCATTGCTTCCACGGTGGCACATGATTCACACAACATTATTGCGGTTGGTGTGGATGATGAATCGATTTGCAGGGCCGT